>JBFMDF010000065.1:0-9487 GCA_040753935.1 Bacteroidota bacterium
CTGGCAAAAATTTATTCCTCGCCGAAAGAATTTCTCATTAAAGCCAACGAGGCGTTGGTCTCCAGTATTGACAAGCGGTCATTTATTAGTTTAATTTATGCGACGCTGCACACGACAACTGGCGAGTTAACCATTGCACGTGCAGGGCACTGTCCGCTGCTGTATGTGTCATCCGAACATCATCAGTTCATCAAACCGGTTGGCCTTGGGTTGGGAATGAAAGCAGGAAATATCTTTAATGATACCATTGAAGAACAACGAATGATGATGAATCCGGGAGATGTGTGTGTGCTCTATACCGATGGTGTAACCGAATCGCGCTCTGCGTCCGGCGAAGAATTTGGGTATGAGCGATTGAAAGATGTTGTACTTGCCGCAAGGCATCGTTCCGCCGATGACATAAAGGAAGCGATTATTCAGAATGTGTGGCAGTACACTGACGCCCAGGGATACCATGACGACTTGACAATTTTCGTCATTAAATGGCTTGGCAATCACAACGTGGAACAAAGTTAAGCGGTCAACGTTTATTCTATTAGGAGTTCGTATGAGCGATTTCAAAGTAAACATTCGTGAACGCAACGGCAGTATTCACGTGCTGGAGTTGAAAGGGTATCTTGATGCCCATACAACACCAATTCTTGAAGACTCATTCCAACGGTTGTTGAATGAGAAGAAGTACAAAATTATCGTGAACTGCAAAGACCTCACCTACATCTCCAGCGCCGGACTCGGCGTGTTTATGGCATTTATTGAAGATGTTCGTGCCAACAACGGCGATATCAAAATGTCCGATATGAATCAGAAAGTGTACAACATTTTCGATCTTCTCGGATTTCCGATGTTGTATGATATTGTAACGACAGAAGACGAAGCAGTGCAGAAGTTTACCAGCGCCAACTAATCTCTGCCGGAAAGTTCAATGGCAAATATTCAGACATATCGCATCTCCATCCCAAGCCGGACCGATCATCTGTTCCGAGTGCGGAATTTTGTTTCCGACTTGGCGCGTGCACACGGCTTTGGTGATGACGATGTCAACAAAATTTCGATTGCTGTTGACGAAGCCTGCACAAACATTATCAAACACGGTTACAATTTTTCCCCCGACCACGAAATTGAAATCGAAGTGCGGCGGAACGACCGATTATTCGAAATTCTGATTTCCGACAACGGCAAGCAGTTTGATCCTAATACTGTTGAAACGCCGAACATGAAAGAATACCTGACCCACTACCGCCGTGGTGGGCTTGGATTGTACTTGATGAAACGAATTATGGACAAAGTTGAATTTCATTTCAGCAACGAACGCAACACGCTTCACATGGTAAAATCTTTGTAAGTGCCGCCGTGAAACACCACCACATCCCATCAACTTCCGATTCTCATATTGTTCCGTTACTCGAATTTAGTAAAGTTGTCAACTCATCGCTCGATCTTTCATTTATTCTTGGCACATTGTTGCTGACGCTGATGGGAAAACTGTTGGTTCCGCGGGGGGTGGTGCTGTTGAAAATCAAACCGAAAACGTACGTCGTCAAATACGGCAAAGGTATTCCGAGAGAAATCCTCGAAACAACCGTTACACTCCCCCGCGACAGTGCAAAAGGATTTAGCGTTACTACCAGCAATTCGAAGGGATGCGATGTGCTGGTGCAGAAGGGAATCAATAGGTTTTTTCCCATCATTGCACATGATGCAGTTATCGGGTACGTCGGATTGGCGGAACATCCGCAACGGCCGATTGTGAAAGAGAATGTGCAGTTCATCGATACCATTCTCAACATCTCCGCGGCTGCTATTGAAAAAAGTTTGGCATTCGACGAATTGCGCAGTGTCAACCGTACGCTCGATGGAAAAATTCAACAGTTAAAAACATTGTTTGAATTGGGGAAAGAGTTCAGCAGTATTTTAGATCGTGAACGATTGCTGAAACTCTTCTCACTCACAGTTATGGGACAAGTTGGCACGAATCGATTTGCGATTTGCTTGAAGGAGGGAGGAAGCGTGTACTCTCGTATCAATTCGGAATTCCTCGAAAAAGATCGAAACGTCTTGTGCTCGCTGGTTACAACGCCATTGTTTGTTTCGGACATACCGAAAAAAAAGAAGTACGATGAACTGAGAGCGCACGCAATAAAAGAAAAAATTGCCGCCTTTATTCCCCTGCAAATACAGAATGAAGTGAAAGGAGTGCTGTGTCTCGGCGAACGATTACGCGGCGGAGAGTACACGCCGAACGACCTCGAATATGTTTTCTCGCTGGCAAATCTTGCATTTGTGTCGCTTGAAAATTCTCGTCTGTTCAATGAAACAATTGAAAAACAGAAATTGGAGAATGAACTTCTCATCGCACGAGAAATTCAGCAGGGCTTGCTTCCACGGGTTCTTCCAAAGATTCAGGGATTTGAGATTGCCGCCGTAAACATTTCCTCGAAACAGGTCGGCGGCGATTACTACGATGTTATTCCCGCTAGTGATGGAACATTCATCATCACCATTGCGGATGTATCGGGCAAAGGAACGCCTGCCTCACTGTTAATGGCGAATGTGCAGGCAACAGTACATGCGCTTGTTCCGTTCAATCTTGCATTGCCTGTGGCAACAGCGCGCATTAACGACGTCATTCATCGAAATACGAGCTCGGATAAGTTCATCACGTTCTTTTGGGGCTCGCTTGATCCTGCGTCGAAAAATTTTCGGTATGTCAACGCCGGACACAATCCGCCGTTTGTCGTTCGCGCCAATGGAGCCATTGAACGATTGACTGAAGGAGGAATGATTCTCGGGATTATGAAAACCATGATGCCGTATCAGGAAGGGAAGGTTGAATTGAACTCCGGAGACACCGTGATTCTTTTTACCGACGGCGTGAGCGAAGCGATGGATGCCTACGGGAATGACTACACGGAAGAACGATTGGAACGCTTCGTCCAAACTTTCAACGGACTTTCTGCTGAAAAAATTCTGACGGCGATTAAGAATGAAATTCAATTATATACTGCCGGCGCGCCGCAGTCGGATGATATTACGCTGGTGGTGTTTAAAGCAAAGTAACTTCAAAAATGAGACATCGGAAAAATTCATGAGTTTGTCATGTCCACGACTTGTAGAAGTGAATCCGCCTGAACGGCAAAGTCGGGCAAGCGATGTCGAACTACAATGACTACCTACAGTGTCACACTGAGCGTTGTCGAGGTGTGACAACGCCTGATTACAAACAATCGTTCAGATGTTTCTCTATTAACGAATAAAATCTCTCCTTACTTTTTGCATCTGCTTTCTTCCTTTTGTACCTTTCTCCATGAAAAATTTTATAGAATATGTTCTTCTTCTGCTGCTGCGGTGGATAGTCCTTGCGCTTCCGTTCAGAGTCGTTCAGTTGGGTGGGAAATGGTTCGGAACGTTTGTGTATTATGTCATTCCGATAAGAAAAGCGTTGGTGCTCTCCAATCTCCGCTCTGCTTTCCCTGAGAAGGGAGAGGATGAAATTCACCACGTTGCAGTGAAAAACTATCAAAACATTTTTCAGACTTTTTTTGAAACATTGTGGATACAACGAATATCGGAACGGCAGATACGAAACATCATTCACATTCCGCAGCTTTCAATGATTGACGAAATAGTTGGCAGAGGGAAAGGATTGATTCTGCTCAGCGGGCATATCTCCAACTGGGAATTAATTGCGCTTGCCGTTGGAATGTTGAGCAACCACTCACTGCAAATCATTGTCAAGAAACAGCACAACCCGTACGCCGACCGATTGATGAATCGCCTGCGGACGAAATTCAACAATACATTCGTAGATATGGATCAGGCGCCGAGGGAAATACTCAAGCGGTTGCGCGAAGGGGGTGTTGTGGCGATGCTGGCTGACCAAAGCGGACCGGAGGAAGGATTGTTTGTTGAGTATTTTGGAAGGCCAACGTCAACGCACGTTGGACCTGCCGTATTTTCGCTTCGCACCCATGCTCCGATATTGATGACGTACGCCGTACGCAATAACGACGGAACATTTGACGTTTCCTTTGAAGAGGTGGATACAAGCAATCTTACCGGTACTGATGACGAAAAGATTCGGATGATTACCGAGCGCCATGTGAAGATGCTCGAGAACTTCGTCCGCAAACATCCCGACCAATGGCTCTGGATGCACAAACGGTGGAAACATACTGAAAAATATCTGCACCGACAGCAGGAGGCAGTTGCGCCGTGATGAACCCCAAGCGAATACTTGTTTTTCAGACGGCATTTCTTGGCGATGTGGTATTGACGTTGCCGACGATCCAGATTGTCAAACAACATTTTCCTGAAGCGGAGATTGATGTGGTTACGACGCCGGTTGCGTCGTCGCTTCTCAACAATCATCCTGCAATTACACATGTGATTCAGTACGATAAACGAAAGACACAACGAGGGTTGAACGGAATTATTTCGTTAGCGCGAAAACTTCGACTGTTGCAGTACGATGTTGCCGTCGTACCGCATCGTTCATTCAGAACCGCGATGGTCATTGCGTTCAGCGGCATTCCGGAACGCATCGGGTTTTCCAATACGTCCGGGAAAATTTTTTACAACCACATTGTCGAATATGTCCCTTCACGACATGAAATTGAGCGCAACTTTGCTTTACTTTCTCCTTTCGACATCCAGGTAAGACACAAGGAACTTCCATCGCTCTATCCGTCATTGAACGACGCTAACACCGTCAATAAATTTCTTTTTGAAAGGGAAATTCTTCATCAGGACAACATGATTGCTATTGCTCCCGGTTCTGTATGGAATACAAAACGCTGGCTTATTGAACGCTACGCGCAACTTGCATTATTGCTGGCAAATGATGGGAATGAAGTTCTCATTATCGGCGGGAAGGAAGATGCAGAACTCGGCAAAGCAATTGTTGAGGCGACGAAGCACAAGCAAATTCACAATGCAACAGGAAGGTTAACATTACTGCAATCTGCCGAACTGATTGGGCGTTGCAGAGTATTAGTGTCGAACGACAGCGCTCCGCTACACATAGGTGTTGCAATGCGTACGCCAGTGGTGGCAATTTTCGGCGCCACTGTGCCCGAATTCGGATTTGGGCCATACGGCGCCAACGATGTTGTGGTAGAAACAAAAGGATTATCCTGCCGACCGTGTGCAATACATGGAGGAAAGAAATGTCCAATCGGTACGTTTGAGTGTATGAAGAAGATTGAAGCGGAGATGGTGTTTGAAAAAGTGAAATTGATTTTGAGTGGAGAAAAAGCAAATGTAAAGAAATAGGCGGGAGTAAGACCTTGCGAAAGTTCCAAACCTTCGCAAGGTTCTAAACGGTTATTAAAATTCCGAATTTCCTCCGCTTGTGGAAACTGAATCGGCGCTGACGTGCAGATCGCACTTCGGCGGTAGATATTTTGAATTGAAGACGTCAATCCTCTTGACGGGACAAAACTCTGTCGCCAGTTTGTTGGTTACAACGCAAACCGAATCTTTTTCCACACCGTTCGGCATTTTGAAAAACGGTTGCGTGATAGGAATTGATTTATCTTCGTACACATATTTCATGAATCGTCCCCACAGCGGGGCTGCTGCACGTCCGCCTTGTCCATCTGCACTGTTGAATGTTACTGCCTGATCATCAAATCCGACCCACACACCCGCGGCAAGTTGCGGCGTAAATCCGACAAACCATGCATCGGCATACTCTTGTGTTGTTCCGGTTTTTCCCGCCGCAGGGTAGTGAAAGAAATTTCTGATACGCGTGCCGGAGCCGCGGTTCACCACATCTTCCATCATGTTCGTCATGATGTACGCTGTTTCTTTGCTGAGAACTTCCTTTCGTTCAGGGATATTTTCTTCGATGACATTTCCGTCTTTGTCTTCGATTTTCAAAATTGCATTCGGCTCAACGTACACGCCCTCATTGGCGAACACACTAAAGGCGGCTGTCATTTCCAGCGGCGACACCTGTGCCGTACCAAGAGCAATCGATTCATACGGCGGAATAGGAGACTTGATGCCCATCATTTTTGCATATTCAACAACACGTTCCTTCGGCGCCAGATCGAGGATGACACGGACGGCGACAAGATTCAGCGACTGCGCGAGTGCATCGCGAAGTGTGTACTTGCCTCCTACGTCTCCTTCAAAATTTCCGGGAGCCCATCGCGTTCCATCTGCCATGTTTACAATAATCGGCTGGTTGAGCATTTCATACGTGGGAGGATAGCCGTTGTCGATAGCAACAGTGTACACGAACGGTTTGAATGCTGAACCTGCCTGCCGACGAATTTGTGTAACGTGATTTAATCCATACCGGAATGTGCGGAAGTTTCTTCCGCCGACCATGGCACGAATGCCGCCGGTCTTCGGGTCAATCGCTACAAATCCGATCTCAATGCTCTGCCACACTTTTTTTACCGAATCAACAAATGCTTTGTTCCTCTTCAGTGAGTCTAACACCGAAGATTTATTTTCCGCCCGGGCATAAACTTGAGTTTGCCGCGCGGCTTTATCAAGCGCACGTTGAAGAAGTTCCGGCTTTTCATTCCAATTCCACAGTTCGTCAAACTTTTTCTGCTGTTCAGCAAGATGTTCTTCCACTGCACGATTGGCATAGCGTTGCATACGGCTGTCTAATGTTGTGTACACCGAAATGCCGTCTTTGTACAAATTGAAACCGTACTGCTCGGCTTTTTCACGCATGAGTTGGCGAATGTATTCGACAAAATGGGGAGCGAGCCCGAGCGGTCCTTCAACTTCGTTGGTGGAAAAGGTCAACGGTGTATTTTTTATTTGTTCTGCCTGCTCTTCGGTAATGCGTCCATCTTTCACCATTTGGTTGATGACCAGATGCCAGCGTTGTGTTGCTCGTTCAGGGTGGCGAATAGGGTCGTAGTACGCTGGTCCATTGAGAATGGCAACCAGCATTGCCGATTCGCCCGGTGTTAATTCCTCAACAGATTTGTTGAAGAAAACGCCCGCCGCAACAGAAATACCGTACGCACCACGCCCGAAGTAAATGGTGTTCAGATACATTTCGAGAATTTCTTTTTTTGTGAAATTCTGTTCTATCTGGACGGCAGTAATAAACTCACGGATTTTTCTTGTCGCCTTATCAAATGTGCTTTCGCTTTCACGCTGTAATCCGTACAAATTGCGCGACAGTTGCTGCGTAATTGTGCTGGCGCCTTCACGAAGACGGAAGGAGATAAGATTTTTTACCAGTGCGCGTAAAAAACGCCACGGCGTAACTCCCCAATGTTCGTAAAAATTTTTGTCTTCCGTGGAAATCAACGCCGCAAACACATGCGGGGGAATTTGATCGTAGGTTACATACGAGCGATTTTTTGTTTGGAAGAATGTCCCGAGTACTTCGCCGTCAATGGAATAGACTTTCGTCGCCAGTTCCGGTTTGGGATTTTCCAGTTCCTCAAGTGAGGGGAGTCCTTCCATGACATAGTTAATGTACAGTACCAGCAACACTACAACGATAACCGCCAGCGCCGCAACGTAGTACCAATGTCTTCGGAGGAAACTTTTGCTGCGCTGCAGCAGGTCCTGACGGTATTTGGGATCGTTGAAGTATCGCCTCATTTCTTCAGAACTGTAACGGGATTTTTTCTTTGAATCATTTGCCATGTGTTATTGCCACTGTTTTAATTCAATGGTAGCGCCGTCAAATTCGGCGTACGTACTGTAGGATATCCAATCGCCGAGATTGATGTAGATGCCGTTGTTGATCTGTTGTTTGAGCGGTTTATGGCGGTGTCCCATCAGCACCACATCAACCCCTTCGTTAATTTTTTTTGTCGCAAAAAGCATCATGCCGTCGGTTTCACCATAATCTTTGTTGCCGGTGTATTCTCTGCTGGTGCGGGAAGAGCCGCGGGCGATTGGCGCCGTGATATCCGGATGGACAAGTGAAAATAAAAAAATGCTCAGCGGATGACGGAGAATTTTTTTCAGGATGCGATAGCCGGTGTCATTCAACGCCAGTCCATCTCCGTGATGGAGATAAAATTTTTTGCCGTAGAGTTCTGTCGAGAGTGGGTCCTTGTACACCGGTATTCCCAGTTCTTTCGGAAAAAAATCTTTCAACCAAAAATCGTGATTGCCGGCGAGATAGTGAACCTTCACGCCGCTTTCCACCAGCACCCCTAATTTGGAAAGAACGTGATGGTACCCGCGTGGAATCACGGACTTGTACTCAAACCAGTAATCGAACAGGTCGCCGAGAATAAACAACTGCTCCGCATTCGTCTGCACATAATTGAGGAAAGAAAGAAGCCGCTGTTCTTTTTCCCGTTCACGCTGACGATCGTGAAGCCCGAGGTGGACATCAGAAAAGAAAAAAATTTTTTTCATCGTGTAACGGTAATAGTGAGGTCAACAGGCTGAGAAAACCGATTGCACCATCCTTCCTGATCAGAGCAGTAAAAATAATACAATGTTGCTTTGAGAGAATGTTTGCCGGGCTGTACACCGTTTTTTGCTTTCACTGTGTATTCAATCGGTTTGGTGAAGTCGAGGTATCCTTTCTCATTTTTCGAGAATCGAGGATTGCCTGCAAGTTCAAAGTTTGATGATTTGTCCAATGTTAGTTCAAACATCGGTTCGGTGTTGATGTGGATGCCGTCGTTCGGCGTAAGAAAGAATTTGAGTATGCCGTTTTTAGTCAACGGAATGTGAGCCGGCGAGTGTATTTCAACTTTTACATGGTTGTTTGCCGTCAACGTCTTCTTGTCTGATGCTATGAGAGAAGTAAAAGAGAAAAAAGAAATTAGCAGAACCAGTCCTACCATTGTCAGTGTGCCATGTCGTGCGAAGTCGAGGCATGACGGTCGTTTGGATAGTGTTGAAATTTTTTTTGTGGTGAACATAATTCCTCGAGTCACGTGTTTGTTGATTCGCGTGCCGATTGTTTGTCGTCAACGCGTTCTAACAGGATAAATCCGATGACAAAAAATAGTCCCACGCTCACTACAGCGAGCCGTTGGTCTCCTGTAATATACGAAATCAGTCCGAACAAAAAAGTACCTACAACAGCTGATGCCTTACCGCACAATCCGTCATAGAATCCGAAAAATTCCGCCTCATGATGTTTTGGTGTTAACTGCGCCATTAAACTACGGCTCGATGCCTGCGACGCCCCCATAGAACTTCCGGCGATTGAAGCGATAAGGTAAAACATCTCTTTCGATTCGACGAAGTATGCCGCGGCAACAACAAACATCCAAAAAAACAGGTTGATGGCGATGGTTCTCTTGGGACCGATCTTATCCGCAATAACGCCGAAGATAATGGAACCGACAATTGCCGATGCCTGAACTACCGCAAAGAGCACCAGCACCTCTTGCAGTGTAAACTTCAGTGTTTGAGTAGCAAAGAGCGAGGCGAACGAGATGACAGTCAGAATTCCATCGTTGTAAATAAAGAAGGCGAGAAGAAAGCGTGCAACGTTTTTATAGTTCTTCAGGTGCGTAACGGTGTCTCGTAC
>JBFMDF010000066.1:0-9480 GCA_040753935.1 Bacteroidota bacterium
CAGATGGCTGTTTTTTTTAACGTGGCGTACGGCTTTCGGCGAAAATCGGGATGAGAAGCAAGCAACACCAACACGGTGGTGGAAGAGGGATGTTCGAAGTACGATTCGTACAGCTCTTCACTTTCTTTCTTGACGGTGCGTTCAAAATTTTTCACAATCACCACGCGCCGTTCTGCCATCATCGGATACGACGAAGCAACGGCAATTATTTTTTTTGCATCAACATCGCTCCCCTGCAGTTTATCAAAATTGAATTCCTTCATTGCCGGATCAACGGCGCTTTCAACAATCGCCTCAACGCATTCTTCAATGAGAAAATCCTCTTCACCGTAAAAAAAATACACCGGTGCAAATTTTTTCCTTTGCAGTGAAGAGTAGAAGGATTCAAAATCGAATTTTTCTTTTGCTTTCGACATACACACACGGCAGGTCGCCGTTAACGGCAACCCGCTACATTATTCAACGACAGTAACTTTTTTTATCACCACTTTTTCTATCGGATTATCTCTCGGATCACGCGGAACGGCGACAATCTTGTCAACAACATCCATTCCTTCAATCACTTTGCCAAAGACAGAATACTGCCCATCTAAAAATTTTGCTTCTGCCACTGTAATGTAGAATTGACTGCCGCTTGATTGACGGAGCGGATTAACGGCATCACCCTGACGCGCAGCGGCGATAACACCGCGTTCGTGCGACAACCCAATTTCAGCATCAATTTTATACGGCGGTCCTCCCATTCCATCGTTCGACCGATCGTCATCTTTCGAATTGGGATCGCCTCCCTGAATCATGAAACCCGGAATAACGCGATGGAACGTCGTTCCCTCGTAGAATCCTTCCTTCGCTAATTTCCTGAAATTGGCAGAATGTTTTGGAGCGGCAGAGTCATTCAGCGCAATGACAATGTCTCCCAACGTCGTTTCAAGAATCACTGTTCCTTTCCTGTGTTCTCTTTGTTCAGTCACTGCGGTAGCTCCTTTAGTTTTTGGTGTGGATTTTTTTTGTGCCGCTATCGGTATCGTCATTACAATAACAGCACACAACAGTAAAGCGATGTACTTCATATTCCCCCGTAGAATATTACCAATAATATGTGATGCCGAATCTCAATCCGGCGTAAAAATATTTCATACGTTTTGCTTCAAGTGCTGACGGAGCACTGTTTGTAGTAGAAAATTTTCCCAGCAATTCCCATCCCATGTGTCCGCCGATGTAACCGTAAAAATTTCTATCAAATGCTGTCTGTCCAACAATGTCGATTTTCATACCGATTCCTGAAGTCGTGTAATCGGACGTAACACCGAACGTTGAAATTTTCTCGCTTGCACTGCCGAAATGATACCCTCCTCCGCCACCCATTTTCACAAAATACCCCTCGCCGCTGTACACCTTCTGAAGAATAATTGACGGGGCTTGCACTGAGTAAAACAATTCATTCGTTGCGCCTGTGGCGGTAAGAAATGAATACGATTTAAATAGGTAGGTATGCTCAATCTTCAGTCCCCACGCTTCACCAATGGGAAATTCAATTCCTCCAAAAAAATCAACCGCCGTAGCAAAGTCATCCACCCGTTGGCTGGAAAGTGCAGTGACATTGATGTAATCAACAATCTCAGGCGCGTTTACCAAGTTGATTCCCATACCGCCAACAATAGCAATACCATTTTCGCGCACGACGAACAACTTGTCCGTTTGCGATAGCAGAGGAGAGAAAAAAAGAAGAGCAACCGACAGTACCTTCCTCATGTTGAATTCCCCCCATGATTCTCCGAAACAACATCCGCAAGATGAATTTTATCTCTGAAGAAATAATACAATCCGATAATTGTTGTCGTCAGAAATCCCACCAGATGAGTGTAGAACGCATAACTCAGCGCTTTCTCTGCATCCACATGGAATAACTGTGTGAGGGTAAATGAGGTAAACGCATGGTAACTACCAATGCCGCTCGGCGTGGGAAGTGCAAACGCAAGCCCCGAGGCAACCTGCAGCACTGCCGCAGAACCGAAATTCAAACCGTTCTCTTGTGGAAAATCGTAAATGAAAAACGGTACATACAACAGCACGATGTACGAAATCCAGACCAGCAAACTTGTTACCCCAATCATGAAAAAGTTGCCGGGATGTTTCGATGCCTTAAAACCGGAAAGAAACGACGTAAAGATGTAATCTGACCGTGCACGTAATTGTTTCGGAAGAAGATACGAGAAGTGCTTGACAAACTGAAAAATTATCTCTGCTTTCAAAAACATCAGCAAAAACAGAGCGAAGGTAACAATGGCACCGACAAAGAAGAGCCATTCAAACTGAGCCATGGACGGAAACCAGAGAGCAAACGGTTCCGCATAGAATGACAGCACTGTTAATGTGATAAATGCAAAGGTCACAATATCCAAAATACGTTCGAGGATAATGGTCCCCATTGTGGCGCTTTTGGAAACGTGCTCTAGTTTTCCCATAGCGTACGGTCGTACAAACTCTCCGAGACGAGGAACAACATTGTTAATGAGGTAGCCAATCATCGTCACCGAAAATGCATTGCGCAGAGAAATGTCTTCCTTAATCGGATACATTAAATACCGCCACCGCCAAGCACGGAGAATGTGACTGAGTACACTACCGACAAACAAAATAATAAACCAACTCCAATGAACATTGAGAAGTGACTGCCAAATTTCATCGAGGTTTTTTCCGCGAAAAGCAAGATATAAAAAGAGCGCCGCGAGCAAAACACTGAATAGTGTTTGCAGAGTATTTTTGATGACGGATTTCATCGTACGTTTCTTAAATCAATAACTTTCATCGTCCCTTCAGGGATATAGCGAAACTCCTCATCTCCAAATTGCTGATGTAATTGGATTTGCGACAGCGTAACTTCATACTGATGTTGATTGCGGTCAGTGTATATCACTCTTTCCACAATCCATGTTTGCGGTCTCACCCATGCCGTTATTGCAGTACTATGATAAGATCGCGAACGTTTACTGAGCGCTTTCAACGTTACTTTCAACAAATCCTTCTCCTGCGCAACGTCGGTAATGGAAAAATCTTCAGGCATACCAAGCAGTAACTTATCGGGTGAGAAGCTGTTTCGATAATCTTTTATCGTATCAATCAGCACCTGTTTTTGTAATTTGGAAATGACCCAAATGGTTTTGCCGTCTGTTATTACCAGTTGATCCTGCGTTTCAATGCGGTATTTATTCCCCTTTTTAATTTTCACAGTACCGCGTTGCACCTGACCCTGACCTGGTTTTCCAAATCGTAACGACACGGTTTGCTGAAACTGCGCGCTTGCTCCATCAACTGACGAATACGTTTTTCGGATCTGATCCATAATGTACTCAGCTGTATACTGCTGGGCTTGAAGCAACGAAGAAAGAAAGATGACGGAGAAAACTACCAGGTGGGATATACGCATCATCATCAATCTAAATTTTTAAGAAGGATTTCCAATTGTTCATCTGTCTCAACCAACACTTCGCGGGCTTTGCTGCCATCAAAGGGACCAACGATACCGGCTTCTTCCAATTGATCGACGAGACGTGCGGCACGAGAATAACCAATGCTGAGCCGTCGTTGGAGCAACGATACGGAGCCTTGCTGATGACGAACAATAATCCGTGCTGCTTCATCAAATAGTTCATCGCGTTCGCCGGCTCCACTGCCGCTTCCGTTCTTCTTTTTTTCCAGCGCAGAAGGAAGCTCGTACATTCTGCTGTAGCCCTTTTGTTTGCCGATGTAGTCAACGATTGCTTCCACTTCTTCGCTCGAAATGTACGCATTTTGAATACGCACCGGTTTAGGTGTGCTGGCAGAAAGATACAGCATATCGCCGCGACCAATGAGTTGTTCTGCACCGCCGCTATCGAGAATTGTACGGGAATCAATTTTTGATGAGACGGCGTACGCAATGCGCGATGGAAAATTCGCTTTAATCACTCCCGTAATAACATCAACCGATGGGCGCTGTGTTGCCAATACAAGATGGATGCCAACAGCCCGCGCCAACTGGGCAATGCGGGCAATTGATTCTTCTACTTCTTTCGCGGTTGTCAACATCAGGTCTGCTAATTCATCGATGATGACAATGATGTAGGGAAGATAGCGGTGTTTTATGGTCTCGGTGTCTTTCCCTTTCAGTCTGCCTTCCTTGAATCGCTGATTGTAATCCGTAACATGGCGCACCCCTGCCGATGCAAGAAGATCGTAGCGGCGTTCCATTTCAATCACGCACGATTTCAGCACCAGTACGGCGTTGTTTGGCTGGGTGATGATTTTCTCATCGATATCAGGCGAGACGGCGAGAAAATGGTTCTGCAATTGAAGGTACAAACTCAATTCAATCTTTTTCGGATCAACGAGAATGAATTTTACTTCCGACGGATGTAAACGGTACAGCAAACTGGCAATAATGGTGTTGATGCCAACAGATTTTCCCATTCCCGTTGCGCCGGCAATCAACAGGTGCGGCATTTTTGCAAGATCGTCAATAAAAATTTCTCCGGTAATTGTCTTTCCCATCGCCAGAGGAAGCGCCGCAGTGCTGTCGCGAAATTTTTCAGAATTCAAAATACTCCGAATGGTAACAATTTGCGGTTTGTGGTTTGGAATTTCCACGCCAACAGTTCCTTTGCCGGGAATTGGCGCTTCAATACGGATGCCGCGCGCTTGCATGGCAAGAGCAAGATCATTTGAGAGCGCAGTGATTTTAGAAACTTTCACACCGGTTGCCGGAACAAGTTCGTATAATGTGACTACCGGTCCCGGCGTTACGCTCACATTAGCAATTTCAACGCCGAAGTCCGCAAGTTTTGCCTGAAGAAATGCAGCATTGTTCTTCAATTCTTCATCGCTGATTCTCTCTTCATATTTTTTCGGATCAAGCAAATCAACAGAGGGAAAGACATAATCAATTTCTTCATCTTCCACTTCGCGTTCTTTCAATTCCGCTTCTTTTTCTTGCACGCCTTCTTTAATTTCCAGCGGCGGTTCATCGGCAAACGACGTGGAAAGAATTTCCGGCATTTCTTCTATTTCCTCTTCTGCAACTTCCTGAGCCGGCGTCTGTTCAATTTGACGCGGTGTTGATTCTTTCACCGGTATTTCCTGATCGGGATATTTGATTTGTATCTCCGCCGCTTTACGTTTCTTTTCTTCCTCACGCTGTTGAGCGCGCAATAGTTGCTGTTCTTTCCACTGATCCATCTTGGCACCGAAAAACCTGCCGATAGCAATGAATGAATTCTTCAACCGTTCTGAAGTTTTGTGAAGATCAAGATCAATAGCCAACGTTACGGCAACAATAACCAGCGACAACGTCAGGATCAGCCCTCCCGTAAGTCCAAGCGCCTGCTGCAGTACAGTAGCGCAAAAAGCTCCGTAACTGCCATGCCATTCGGATGACAGAACTTCTGCCAAACCGGTTTTACGGAGCAGTCCGAAAAACGTGGAACCGAGAAGTCCGAGCACAAGTGCATAGTTGGTGAAGTAGACCAGTCTGCGTACATCGCCGCTCTGCAATAATGTCCACCCCCACATCAACAGCAACACAGGAACAATGAACGCAAACAGACCAATGGTAGAATTGATCAGAAAGTTGGAAAGAATGGCGCCAAACAAGCCGAGCCAATTAGCAGTGGTTTCTGCTTTCTGTTGTATCAGCGGATCGTTGGTAAAAATTTTGTAGAGATCGGAAAAGCGAATATCACCGCTGGCTTCATCGGCAGGAGAATACGACATCATGCTCAACAACGTCATTATACCGACAACGATGATCAGGAATGAAACAACCTGCTTTCGTTTCGACGAGTTTTTCTTAACGCCGTTTCCGTTCTTTCTCCTGCGTGGCGGAGTTTGCTGAGGTTCGTTTGTTACGGTGAATTCTTCCATGCGTGATGTCCTTCGACTTACTCTACCTTGCCGGAAGAAGTATCAATGCTGATTGGCACATGAGGCGTCGTTGCAACCTCACTTTTCTTTTTCAGTTTCAACACATTGGCAGAAAGTTCGGGAACCACATCGAACGAATTGACCGTAGTACAAAATTCAATATCTTTTTCAAATCCGATGTCGATAAGATACTTACCGTGGTCACAATTTCGCGCCATTTTCAGCAAATTTTTGCTGAAGTTCTTATACAGCGCAACAGCGGCGACGGCAGAATCGTTAAAATCAATTTCTGTTTCTTCATCGTCAATGAGCAACTTGGCAACCATTCCTGCGCAGACCGCATCTTCAATACAAAACTGAGTTTGTTTGCCGGCACAGAGAATGTAGATGTCTTCTTTGATTTCCTTGATCTTTTGAACGACGGCGGCGACGTTGACAAAACCCGCAATGAGAAGATTTTTTGCATACCGTGCCTTCCACATTGCTGGTGCGCCGTTGCTGGTGTAGAAGATAATTGATTTCCCTTTCACTGCTTCAACGGTGTACTCAAACGGTGAATTACCGAGGTTGAATCCTTCGATAATTTTTCCGTTCCGTTCACCGCCGCGCAACACAACATCACCAAAGAGATTACCAGAGACTTTCACTGCCGACTCGATGGTATTTACCGGAATAATTTCTCGCGCTCCATTGTTGAGCGCGGTGATTACCGTTGTGCTTGCTCGCAACACATCGATGACGACCACGTTTTTATCGCGCAGAAATAAATCGTCAATTTGTGAAGGCGAAAAGAATACCTCTATTTTCATACCAAAATCCCCCTCTCAGGAGCTGCTTAATCTTTCTTCAAGAACGGTGTTTGAACGACACGTGCTTCAACCTTCTTTCCCCTTACTTCGATGTAGACTGGTGAGCCGATCGTGCTGTGCGAAAGAGATACATATCCCATGGCAATTCCCTTTCCCAGCGAAGGTGAAAATGTTCCGCTAGTCACTGTACCAATGGCAAAACCATCGGCTAATATGATTGAATAACCATGGCGTGGAATTGCTTTATCATTCAACATCAGGCCAACAAGTTTTCGTTTTAGGCCCTCTGCTTTCGCCTGCTGGATAGCAGCTTTGCCGATAAATTCCCCTTTATCCAATTTTGTAATCCATCCTAAACCGGCTTCCAGCGGATGTGTTGTTTGATCAATATCGTTTCCGTACAAACAGTATCCCATTTCAAGGCGAAGCGTATCACGTGCACCCAATCCGATGGGGGCAATGTTAAATTCTTTCCCTGCATCAAATATAGCATCCCATATGTTTTCGGCATGTACTCCGTCGAAATAAATTTCAAAACCGAGTTCGCCGGTGTACCCTGTGCGTGAAATTATCATGTCAACGCCTGCCAACATTCCTTGTACAAAATGGTAATATGGAATTGACGATAAATTCACTTGTGTCAACTTTTGCAGTGTTACCTGCGATTTCGGTCCCTGAATTGCAAGAAGTGCAATATTGTCACTTTTATTTTCGAACTTCACTTCCGAAGGACAATGACTCTTCATCCACTCCCAGTCCTTGTCGATGTTCGCCGCATTCACAACCACCATAAATGAATCTTCGGCAAGTCTGTACACCAGCAAATCATCAACAATGCCGCCGTTGTCATAACACATAGCGGAATACTGTGCCTTGCCGGGAACAAGTTTCGACACATCGTTGATCGTCACTTGTTGAAGAAACGACAGCGCTTGAGGTCCTTCAACAAAGAATTCTCCCATGTGCGAAACATCGAACACGCCGACAGTGTTGCGGACAGTATGATGTTCTTCAACAATACCCGAATACTGCACCGGCATTTCATAGCCGGCAAACGGTACTATCTTTGCACCAAGCCTTTGATGAATTGAAAAGAATGGAGTACGTTTCATGGCTTTTGCCCTTTTTTCCAGTCGGCAAGAAATCGCTCCAATCCAATATCCGTCAACGGATGTTTAATGAGTTGATCAATAACTTTAAACGGCATGGTGCAAACATGAGCGCCCATCAGTGCCGCTTGTACTACGTGAATTGGATGGCGGACACTGGCGACAAGCACTTCGGTGTCAAATCCGTAATTGTTGTAGATGGTGATGATTTGTTCGATCAATTGCATACCGTCCGTGCTGATATCATCCAGTCTGCCGACAAAAGGACTGATATATGCAGCGCCGGCTTTTGCCGCAAGCAATGCCTGGTTCGGTGAAAAGCACAGGGTAACGTTGGTGCGAATTCCTTCGCTCTTCAAGGCTTTTACTGCTTTCAAACCTTCTTTGATGAGAGGAATTTTAACAACGATGTTGTTATGAATTTTTGCAAGATCGTGCGCCTCTTTCATCATACCGTCAAAATCTGTCGAAACAACTTCGGCGCTAATTGGACCATCGACAATGGCGCAGATTTCTTTCAATAGCGGAATAAACTCTTTTCCTTCTTTGGCAACAAGTGAAGGATTGGTTGTTACGCCATCAAGCACACCCAACGCGTTGGCTTCTTTGATTTCTGCAATGTTTGCTGTGTCAATGAAAAATTTCACTAATGCTCCTCCAAACAGAAATGTTAGTTCATAAATTCGGTAGTAATATCTTTGTCTTGTTTTACAGAAATAAACTGGAACTCATCAATCGGTAGCGATTTATCTTCTTCAACATTCAGCCATGTTCTGAATTTTACAATCAGACGGTTTTTTCGGTTAAAGATTCTCCCGTTTAGCAAAAACTCTTTCATACTCGGCGAAACACGCAGCCGCAACCGCCATTCGCGTGACTCGGTGCGGAATCGGCGGAGCCATCGTTCAATGTTGCTTAAAATAGTTGTCTTTGATTGAATCATTCCACTGCCGCCACAGGTAGGACAGGGTTCGGTGAAACTGTGAATGACACTCTGCCGTTGACGTTGACGTGTAATTTGCATTAAACAGAAATCAGTCAGCGGAAGAATGGTATGCTTTGCGCGGTCTCGTTTGAATTCTTTTTTTACCTCGTCGTATACTTTTTTCTTGTTCCGCTCGTCAAGCATATCGATAAAATCAATGACGATAATACCGCCGAGGTCTCGTAGCCGAATCTGACGACAGATTTCGCGCGCCGCTTCAAGATTGGTACGTAAAGAATTTTCTTCTTGTTCTTTATTAGCGGCATAGCGCCCGCTGTTCACATCTATCACCGTCATTGCTTCGGTCGGTTCGATGATGATGTAGCCGCCATGCTTAAGCCACACTTTGCGCGACATCAGCGTCGCAATTTCCTTTTCAATACCGAACGCATCAAAAATCGGTTCGCGCTTACCGTAGTATTCAATTCTATCTGCCATTTCGGGCGAATAGACTTTAATGTACGACTTGATTTCGCGGAACAACCTCTTGTCATCAACAACAACATGCTCCACCTGTTCGCTGAACAAATCGCGAATAACGCTGGATGTTGTTGCCATATCCTTATAGATCAGCGCGGGGGGTTGTTCTTCTTTTGCGGTCGCTTCAATCTCTCGCCATGTTTTCAGAAGGGATTCTAAATCTTGGAGGAAGAGTTTTTCGTCCTGATGTTCTGCGTTG
>JBFMDF010000067.1:0-9477 GCA_040753935.1 Bacteroidota bacterium
GGAACGCGTTACGCCAATGGCTGTACGTCGGGGCATTCGATTTTCGGGTTGTCTATTCTTCAATCATCCAGTTTGAAGGCGACAATCTCGTTCTTCATCGGCGGATTGATCTATACATTCTTTGCACAATTGGTGTTTTAACTTAGAACCTTGCAAAGGTTCAGAACTATCGCAAAGTTATGAAAAGAGAGAGAACAATATGAAAAATTTCACATTTATTATTTTTGGCATTCTGTTTGGAATTGTGTTAACAAAATCTGAAGTCATCAGTTGGTTCAGAATTCAAAATATGTTTCAATTCGTTGAGCCGCACATGTATTTGATCATCGGTTCGGCGGTTGTTGTTGGCGCTATTTCTATGCAGATAGTACAGCGAGCAAAAGTAAAATCAATCACCGGTGAAGAACTTGAGTACAAAGGCAAACAATATCACAAAGGATTCATCATCGGCGGCATCATCTTTGGTATTGGTTGGGCAATTACCGGTGCTTGCCCGGGTCCAATCTTTGCACAAATTGGTGCTGGTGAGTATCCGGCGCTGGCAACACTGGCAGGAGCAGTTGTCGGTGCGTTCTTGTATCATTCAAACAAAAGTAAATTGCCTCATTAACGCCAAGTCATAAGAGGTGAAAAGGCGTTGTCCTACGGAGTAAGAAGCCAATTTGCTTCCCCAACAAATTCTACCTATCTTTCTTCAGTAAATATCACAGAAAGCGGCTTACCACCGCTTTTTTTATCATTGTGGTGAATAGGAAGTAGTTGAACAATGGCCGATCAACAAGAAGTAAAACCTGAAAGTACCGAACAAACACAGGAATATATTCCACCAACACTTCCAGTGTTGCCCCTCCGCGACGTTGTCATTTTTCCGCACATGATTTTTCCCGTATTAGTCGGAAGAGATTCATCGTTGCGTGCCGCCAATTACGCACTTGAACATGACAAGTATATTTTTCTGGTAGCGCAAAAGGATCCGGCAATTGAAGAACCGGACAAAGAAGACATTTATCGCGAAGGAACTATTGCACGCATTGTGCAAATTCTGAAACTGCCGAACAACCTGATGAAGATTTTGGTCGATGGTGTTGTTCAAGGTGTAATCACTCATTTTCAACCACACGATAAGTTTTTACTGGCAGACGTTCAGGTCACTCTGGAAGAGCCGGAAAAAACCGCAGAGATGGAAGCGATCGTACGCCATGCCTCCTCTCTCTTTTCGGAGTACGTCCGCGCCAATCGCAATATTCCACCGGAAGTACTGGCGGCATTTGAAAACATCAAAGATATTCGCCGTCGGCTATACTACATTGCCGCCAACATTCTGCAAACAGTCGATGTGAAACAAAAGATTCTTCGTCTGACAAATCCAAAAGAGCAGTACTTGGAAGTGATACGAGTATTGAACGCTGAGATTAATGTGTTGAAAATTGAGCGTGAGATCGATACGAAAGTTCACGAGAATATTCAAAAATCGCAGCGCAAGTATTTTATTCAGGAACAAATTAAAATTTTACAAGATGAGTTGGGTGAAGAAGAATCCACTCCAGAACTTGCCAAACTGAAAGAAGATATCGAAAAGGCGGAACTACCGTCCGAGGTGTTCGATAAGGCGATGGAAGAGTTCAACAAACTCAAGAAAACACCCTCGATGTCTCCCGAGTTTGGCGTCATCAGAAATTACCTCGACTGGATTGTCGGGCTTCCGTGGAAGAAGAAGACAAAAGACAATCTCGATATCGAACATGTGAAAACAATTCTCGATGAAGATCATTTCGGATTGGAAAAACCAAAAGAAAGAATTCTGGAGCACATTGCAGTGCTGAATCTTGTGAAAGAGATGCGGGGACAAATTTTATGCTTCGTCGGTCCACCCGGCGTGGGTAAAACATCGCTGGCGAAATCCATCGCACGCGCGCTTGGTCGGAAATTTGTCCGCATGTCGCTTGGGGGGGTGCGCGATGAAGCGGAAATTCGCGGACATCGCCGAACATACATCGGCTCCATGCCCGGAAAAATTATTCAGGCGATGAAACGGGCTGGTGTTGTGAACCCTGTTATTTTAATGGATGAAATTGACAAAATGAGTATGGATTTCCGCGGCGATCCATCCAGCGCATTGCTGGAGGTACTTGATCCTCAGCAGAATACTGCGTTCAACGATCACTATTTGGAAGTAGATTACGATCTGTCGAAAGTGATGTTTATTACAACAGCAAATGTGAAGTACGCCATTCCTCTGCCGCTGTTGGATAGAATGGAAGTCATTGAACTGTCGAGTTACCTCGACTTTGAAAAGAAGGAAATCGCGAAGAGGCACATCATTCCACGGTTGATTAAAGAGCACGGCTTGACGACAAAAGATGTCGTTATTCCCGACGATTCTATTCAAAAAATCATCAACGAGTACACCCGCGAATCAGGCGTGCGTAACCTTGAGCGCGAACTTGCTTCCATCTGCCGCAAAGCCGCAAAAGAGATCGTTCTGAAAAAAAGCAAGAATGGAAAGAAAAAACATTCGACACTTGTTGTCGACGAAGCGAAAGTAGAGGAGTTTCTTGGCGTGCCGAAATTCCGGAAAAAAGAAGCTGATAAATCTCCGCAAGTTGGGTCGGTAACCGGTTTGGCATGGACAAGCGTCGGCGGCGATATTCTGCATGTTGATGTTACGTTAATGAAAGGAAACGGACGCCTGACATTGACAGGTCAACTTGGCGAGGTGATGAAAGAATCGGCGCAGGCGGCGTTGAGTTACATCCGGTCGAACGCTAAAAAATTAAAATTGAATCCGGATTTCTTCGATAAGAGAGAGATTCACATTCATCTGCCCGAAGGGGCAATTCCGAAGGATGGTCCATCAGCAGGCATCACCATGACGATAGCAATGATTTCCGCCATCAGCGGTAAACCAGCCCGTGCTGATGTTGCAATGACCGGTGAAATAACATTACGCGGCGAGGTTCTTCCCATCGGCGGACTGAACGAAAAATTGCTTGCCGCAAAGCGCGCCGGAATAAAGACCGTGTTGATTCCGAAAGAGAATGTCAAAGATCTTACGGAAATTCAAGAAAGTGTAAAGCAAGGATTGAAAATTGTTCCAATTGAGCATATAGAAGAGGCGTTGCCGTACGTATTTAAAAAATAACTTCAGCAATGGTTACGGATACAGACAAGCAAATGCTTTTGAACCACCGTTCTCTGTTTTGGGATGTTCAGATGGATACTATTGATATCGTGAAACACGCCGATTATATTATTGAGCGTTTTTTAGAATATGGAACGCTCGAAGGCATTCGGTGGTTGAGAGCAGTGTATGGTGATGAACGGATAAAATACTATATTCTTCATCGCGGGTACAAAACGCTTTCAAACAAAACATTGAATTTTTGGAAACTGCTCCTTAACCTTGAAAGAGAAGAATGCCTGCAGCCATCCTCACTCAACAGCAGCAGAAAGTACTGGAATTATTAGCGCCTATTGTGCGTGAACAACAGTTTTATCTTGCCGGTGGAACTGCATTGGCGTTGATGCTTGAGCACAGACGTTCAGTTGATTTCGATTTTTTTATCGGACAGCCATTTGAGCCATCAACAATTCTCAACCGATTGCCACACTGTGAAATTCGTCAGCAGACACGCGGCACGTTGACTGTAGCATTGGATTCAATTCAAACTTCTTTTTTTGAATATCCGCATCCGTTGCTTGAACCGGTAAATATGACAGGAATGGTGCCGACGGCACAGATAGCCGATATTGCTGCAATGAAAATTTTGGCCATTGCTGGTCGTGGTTCACGTAAAGATTTTATTGATCTTTACTATATCATACAGCGTAGGTATTCTTTACAACAATGTCTCTCTTTTTTTACTGAAAAGTTTCAAACAATTAAAATCGATATCTATCATCTGATGCGCAGTTTAACATATTTTGATGATGCAGAAAGTGAAATCATGCCGGAGATGCTCATCGAATGTAATTGGGAAATGATAAAAAAATTTTTTATTACAGAAGTTACAAAACTTCAGTAGAGTATTGTGTATGTCCTACCAAGTAACCGCACGAAAATGGCGCCCGCTGAAGTTCGATGACGTTGTCGGACAGCAGCATGTTTCCAACACGCTTCGCAACGCGTTGGCGCAGAACCGACTTGCTCATGCATTCATCTTCAGCGGCACGCGCGGATGTGGTAAAACGACTACAGCCCGCATTCTTGCCCGTGCCGTCAATTGTCTCGCCCCTAAGAATTTTGAGCCGTGCAACGAATGCGAAATCTGCAAAGAGATTATAGAAGGGCGTTCGTTGGATGTTATTGAAATAGACGGCGCTTCCAATCGTGGGGTCGATGAAATCCGTAATCTGCGCGATTCGGTACGGTACGCTCCTACCCGTGGCAAAAAAAAGGTGTACATTATTGACGAAGTACACATGCTGACCAAAGAAGCGTTTAACGCGCTGTTGAAAACATTGGAAGAACCGCCGCCGCACATTCTCTTCATCTTTGCAACGACAGAACTGCGTAAAGTTCCGGCAACCATTCTCTCACGTTGTCAGCGCTACGACTTTCGTCGCATCAGCATTGAAGAAATTGTCCAGCGATTGAAATTTATTGCCCAGCAGGAAAATATCACGATTGACGATGATGCGCTTCTCACCATCGCAAAAAAGGGAGACGGCTCAATGCGCGATGCGCAGAGCATCTTTGATCAGGTTGTTTCGTTCTGCGGTACCACCATCACCTCGCAACAAGTATCCGCCGCTCTCAACATTGTTGATGTGGAACTCTTCTTCAAAGTGTCTGACGTGGTAAAAGCAAAAGATACAAAGCGGGCGCTGGAACTGGTGGAAGAAGTCATCAACAGCGGGTACGATGTGAAAGAGTTTGTTTCCGGCATTTCGGAACATTTCCGCAATTTCCTCATAGCAAAAACGACGCAATCAACTTCGCTCATTGAAGAATCGGAAATTCATCGGAAACGATACGCGGAAGATGCAGACGCATTTTCGCTCAATGATATTCTGCGCATCATCAAAATCGTGACAGAGACGGAAAACACCTTTCGCTTCAGTGTTCAACCACGCTTTACGTTGGAAGTGATGATGGTACGGTTGACGAAGATGACGTCATCAGTTGATATTGAAGAGGTATTGGACCAGATTGATACGTTGTCCAAAGAACTTTCCTCTGAGAAAAAAAAACTTCAGGATGATAGTTCACCACTGACGAAATTTGCCGGAAACGTTCGGCCGAGTTCTCAAATAGAAAAAACGAAAGAGCACTCTGTATCAACTACAGGTTCATCATTTCGCATTCCCCCTTCAATTGAGGAAGCAAGACCAAAGTACACATTTTCGTCAGCCCCAAAAGCAGAAACAACAGCAGTTCAACTGGCTTCCGATGATTCAACAGTAGCCGTGATAGCAGACGTTACCGTTGAAACGGTGAAAGAAGAGTGGGAAAAAATTGTTGAAACAATGCGAAAGAAGAAAATTTCTGTTGGCACCATTCTTGGTGAAACAGAGCCGTTGGAAATTGTCAACGGTACGCTTCGTATCGGCTGTGGTGATGAATTTCATAAGTCAACCCTCCTTCGCAACAAAGAAATTTTAACGGAAACACTCAACACCATCCTGTCAACAAAGTTACGCATCGATCCGATTATCCGAACAGATTCCTTTAACTCATCGTCGTCTCACACAGGAAGCGAAACATCGGTGAAAACAGAACAGGCGACAGACAATCATCCATTGATTCAAACACTCTATAGGGAATTCGGCGCTGAGCGTGTGAGTTAGTTATTGCAGGTAACCGTTATCGTAACAATGACAGTCACCTTTGTATTTTTCGAACATGGTTATGACGGCATTTGGTCGTTACCGTAAAGGTGACGGTCAAATAAATTCTTTTCAATTGATGAAAACATTCCTCTTCATAGTATTGCTTCCTTTCGCACTCATTGCTCAGCAGAAAATTCTTATCCCGATGGATCTGAAACAAACCAATCATCTGAAAGCATACGGCATTGCCTACTGGGTGCTTGAGAAAGGAGTTGATGTAGATTGGTTATTGAACTACCGCGGCGGATCGTTTATGATTGATAACATTGCCATCATCGTCAACGAGTGTCGCATTCGCGGAGTGAGTTTTGAAACCATCAGCGGTGCAGAAGCAACGCAGATACTCGGTGAAATTTCGAGTGAACAAAACAACATGGATGTTGTGCGGTTGGAAAAAGCGCCGAAAGTGGCAGTGTATGTGCCGCCGGGCTTCAAACCGTGGGACGATGCGGTAACGCTGGCGTTGGAGTACGCAGAAATTCCGTACGACAAAGTATGGGATCCCGATGTACTGAAAGGAAAACTTTCAGAATATGACTGGATTCATTTGCATCATGAGGATTTTACCGGGCAGTATGGAAAATTTTATGCATCACACCGAAATTCTGCATGGTACATTGAACAGCAGGTAAGTTACGAACGCACGGCGAAAGAACTTGGTTTCAAAAAAGTATCGGAAGAAAAGAAAGCAGTGGCACGCGCCATTCGCGACTATGTTGCCGGAGGCGGCTTTATGTTTGCGATGTGTGCCGCTACCGATAGTTACGACATTGCCCTTGCGGCAGAAAATGTGGACATCGCCGAGACAATGTTTGATGGTGACCCAGCTGACCGCAACGCCCAACAGAAATTGGATTTTACCAAAACATTTGCTTTTCAACATTTTACTTTGGAAATGAATCCCTTCCGGTATGAGTTTTCCGACATCGATAATCCGCCCAGCGACCCTGTTCCGTTGCGCGATCCGAACTCAGACTACTTCACACTCTTTGATTTCTCCGCCAAATACGATCCCGTACCAACCATGTTGACACAGAATCATGTTAATATTATCAAAGGGTTTATGGGGCAAACAACTGCATTTAAAAAATCACTTATTAAACCAAGTGTGATTATTCTGGCGGAGAGAGAAGGAACCGATGAGGTACGGTACATTCACGGAAATTATGGACGCGGCACATTTACATTCTACGGCGGTCACGATCCCGAAGATTATCAGCACGCCGTCGGCGATCCACCAACTGATTTGAATCTCCACAAAAATTCGCCTGGCTACAGGATTATTCTCAACAACATACTTTTTCCTGCGGCGAAAAAGAAACAACAGAAAACGTAATGCGTATATTGACAGACGAAATGCCCCTTTCAATAAGAGCGAGCGCTACAACAATGTTTTATCTTTAGTACCATAAATAAGGAGGAGTATATGAAACACACCCTTGTGCTAGTTCTATGTTTTGGTATGTTTCTTTTTGCCAAAGAATCACCGGTTGTTCAACCAGTAAAGCCAAAGATTGGCGATAAAATTACTATTACGTACGATCCAACCATGCCGAATGCCGTACATAAAGATGCTGAACAAGTGTACGTCGTAGCGCTTCTTCTCCATGCTGACGGAGCGCCGTCGGTGATAGAACAGCAGATGACAAAGAAAGGAACTGTATGGACTGCTGAATTTACGCTGGATGATACCGCCGCACTCGGTATGCTTGTGAGATTTGATGCGGGAACAAAGATTGATGACAACGACGGCAAGGCTCATTTTATTTTGGTGTACGGAAAGAATAACAAGCCCCTTCCAAAAGCAAGAGTGCTACCGGCAACAATGCTGATACAGAAAAATTTTTTGGGTTTCAGACATGGTTTTGACTCTGCCTACGTTATTGCAAATTTAAAAGAAGAATTGAAAACATACCCGAATCAGTGGGAAGCGCAGAATGCATTGTGGATGCACCTGACGCGGAACGATACCAGCGCGGCAATGAAAGAGCGAATGAAAAAAGAAGTAGAGAGAGTGTACAACAAATATAAAAATGATGAAAAAGTAATACTCGGGCTTGATTTTTGGTTCAAGATGACAGGGCAGAAAGAAAGAGCGCAGGCTATTGAGGAAGAGTGGATAAAGAAAAACCCGACGGGACGTGTGGCAGAAAATAAGATGAGAATGAAAATGATGAAGGAAATGGATGCAAATGCAAGGGCTGTAGCCGCTGATGAATATCTAGCAAAATTTGCACCCAAACCCGGATGGGAAGCAATGTTTTTGAGTGCATACATTCGGGCGAAACAGTATGATAAAGCCATAGCATTTTTAGAGAAACATCCGAATGTTTCACCCAATATGTATAATAGTCTTGCATGGGAAATGATTTCAGATGGAGTACAGTTGGAGCGGGCGCTAGCATTAGCCAAGGAGGGGCTGGAACGTGCTTCACACATGGATGCATCATTACGACTTGCTTACATTACACAAACGCATGATCAGTTCATGGAAAATGTTCAATACCTGCGCGGAATGATTGCCGATACCTACGGAGCAGGATTGATGAAATTGCAGCGGTATGCCGAAGCAGAAAAAGCCTTAGCAGAATCATATACGCTAACGAACGGTAATGATGACGATATCAACGCTCGCCTGATAGAGTGCTACCTAAAGAATGGAAAAAACGATAAAGCTTCGGAAATAGCCTTTGCATCAATTGAGAAAGGAAAAGCCAACGACAACATTGTTGAATTGTATAAGACTGCATATACAGCGTTGAAAGGATCGAGCGTAGGTTTTGATTCGGTACTTGCTGCAGCAAAGAACAAAACGATGGTTCTGCTGAAAGCAAAATTAAAGAAAGAGATTGTTGATCAACCTTCCATTGATTTCGAATTGAAATCGCTTGATGGTTCGATGGTGAAGCTGTCCGATCTGAAAGGAAAAGTTGTTGTGCTCGATTTCTGGGCAACGTGGTGCGGACCATGTATTTCTTCATTCCCGACATTACAAAAAGTGTACGACAAGTACAAAGACAATGCCAACATTAAAATCCTTGCCATCAACACCTGGGAACGGGTAAAACCGGAAGAGCGCGAGCAACATGTAAAAAATTTTATTGAAAAAAATAAATATACATTCCCCGTGTTGTTTGATACCGACATTGTTTCGAAGTACGGTGTGGAAGGAATTCCGACAAAATTCATCATCGATCAGAACGGGAGAATTCGGTTTAAGGATGTTGGTTTTGGCGGCGCGCAGGAAATGGAAGATAAAATGAATCTTCAGTTTGAAATGCTTCTGAGTGGTGATCTTTCATATACAGGTAAATAAGACAGCACCAAGTGAGTATCAGCCGGGTTGAATGCCCGGCTTTTTTATATCCAACGCGATACATTCGACCATTTACCGATATTCACCCGCCGTTTGCCGATAAACTGCAACCTTTACTGTAGAAAAGTAGTAAGTTACTCCATACTCATAGATGGAGGAAATATGACTGACAACCATAAACGCTCAAACACTTCGCTCCTTTGGGGAATCTTACTGATCACTATTGGTATGGTGTACCTTCTGCAAAATTTCAATGTCTTATACATTGGTTCGCTGTGGTCTCATTGGCCACTGTTATTTGTATTGACCGGCGGCGTTAAACTGTTTAG
>JBFMDF010000068.1:0-9458 GCA_040753935.1 Bacteroidota bacterium
GAATAGACGAATTAATATTTAAAAAATAATAATTACTGAATGTGTAAGGGTTGACGTAATGTGAATATCTTCTTTGCACGGGATTATAGTTCCATCCCGTAATACCTTGTCCGTAAAACAGGATGTAGTCCTCTGAATCGAACTTCCCGTTACCATTCTTGTCAACATACTCAATCGCCATTTGAGGTAAATCTGCAGGTCTCGGAGCGTTCAGATCCTCAGGAATTCTTCTTCCGTCAGCGCCAAAGACTTTAATGTCCGTGATTGATGAGAGCGACGATGGGTCAACGCCAACCGAGCGTAAATAACCAGCATCGATTTTGTACACTCCCTCGTCTGCAACTTCCATCTTTGTCCATGTTCCGGCGGCCAATACAGAATTTGTTACGGTCGCCTTTTTCAAACTCGAACCCACTGCCCATCTTTTTGCAATAGAATAATTCAGCACCGATGCTTTTGTCCAATCGGCATTCCCTGAATTGTCATTAGTAACCTCTTTCGGTCCGTAATCAACTCGCACCACAATACGTGAATATCGTTTTAATGTTTTTGTGTTGGATTGGTATTGATACGGAGTAATTACAAGATTTCCCATCAATACCCCTTTGACCATAGAAACATTCTTCAGTTCGGCAATTTGCTCGGGATAAAAATTGTTGCGTGAAACAAATTTGGTATGGTATGTATTGTTCGTTGCTTCCAGATCATCAATCACATCTATGCTCGGTACCGGAGCTAGTAAAAAAGAACTCACCATTTCATAGTCTGAGGCAATTACAGAAACGGCATTCTTATGGTATGACGGAATAGCGAGGAGAATTACTCGAATGCGAATATCTTCAATACCTGCATCATATCTGAGCGATGATAAACCAAACTTAAATTGCGGTAATTCAAATGTATTACCTTCTGCCGCTATTTTCTTATTTGCACCGTACTGAGGACGAAACTCTATTGTTAGGCCTTGCTCATCGGATTCGATGACTTTTACATCAGGATACAACGTCATATTTTGTGCAGCCGCAAGCGAATAAGCAAGCAGAGTAAAAACAATAAATTGTTTGGCCATAAATACGATACCCGGAAAATAATTCTAAATTGAATTTATTGCTATTGTCACGATCAGGCTTTTCAAAAACAAATAAACCGACAGGAATTATACTCTTCTTCTTCCTTCCTCCCGTTTGGTTTGGAGCATGTCCATAGCTGGTATGAGCACACCTTCATCGGATTGTTACCAACCATCTTTTAATTTTTCCTTCCACCATAAGTTTGTGCGACCATTGTAATAATTTGATCAGTGGAAAATTGATTGACTGCAATTTTTGCATCCACAAACGCTTTCACTTCTTTCGCACCTTTTGGATGGCTGCACTCACAGGTTTTGAGATCGTCCATTCCGCATTTTCCACACGGACACCGGAAGTGTGAAAAAACTTCTTCACGATTTACTTTCAAACTATTCGCGTCAACTTTCTGCGCTACAGAATTTGATGCTAACAAACCCGATTGAATATCAGGTGGCAGAGCAATTTTTGTTGATACTCCCTTCTTACGTGCAAGAGAATCATACCGTGCAGTAAATTCTTTCTTCATCCATCCATATGTTGTATTAACTGCGAAAATAACTTGTTCAACTGATTGATCTGCTTGAAAATGTGTGCGTATAAACTGACGCTGCTGCACCGCATTCCCACAAGTGCAGGTATCGAGTGACTGTTCTCCGCAGGTACCGCACGAACAGATAAACTTTGAAGCAACTTCTTTTACTTTTGCTTCCAACGTTGGATCGTTGCTTTTTTGTTCTGTCACTTGAATTGCTTGAACTGTTGTCTGCGGTACCGAGCCATTGTTGAAATATACTGACACAAAAATCACCAATCCTGCGGCGGCGACAAACAATAAAATTGGATACGATTGTTTCTGTGAAGATTTTCTATTCTCTCTTTGCTTCTGCCTATCTTGTGCTCGCTGAGAATGGCTTTTCCTTTCTATCTGCCGAGAGTTATTTTTTGTCGTTGATAGTTCTGCGCCACAATTGGCGCAGAATTTCGCGTCTGGAGAATTTGCCGTTTGGCACTGGGAACATTTCTTTTCTTGTTCTTCCTGAAACTCGTCGCCGCATTGAAGGCAAAAACGGGCATTGCTGTCATTGAGTGTACCGCATATATTACATTGCTTATTCATAAAATCCTCTTCTAAATATTGAATACTTGTTATTAGGCTACGCCGCCAAAATAACTTTGCCGTCCCGAATGGTAATGCACCGTCCAGCAAATTTTTCATTTTCTTTGTTATGAGTAACCATGATAATCGTTTGACCTTCTTCATTCAGCGTAAGAAACATCTTCATAATCTGCTCTCCTGTTGCTGTATCAAGATTGCCTGTTGGCTCATCAGCAAGAAGAAGGGGCGGCTTGTTAACGAGCGCTCGTGCAATAGCAACACGTTCCTGCTCACCACCACTTAGTTGATCAGGAAGACGATTTCGCTTTTGCACCAATCCTACCTTTTCTAAAACAGCCTGCGCAAGTTCATTCTGCTGCGCTTCTGAATAACCACTAATAACAAGCGGTAAGAGAACATTTTGCTGCACCGTCAGATAAGGAATCAGTTGAAATGACTGGAAAACGAATCCGACATATTCTCTCCTGAAATCAGCGCGCTGTTCTGCATTCAAGGAATATACGTCAATGCCATCTACAATAACCGTTCCACTTGTAGGGTGACTTAATCCCCCAAGCATTGAAAGTAATGTGCTCTTTCCCGAACCGGAATGTCCCATGACAGCAACAAATTCTCCTTGTTGAATCTCAAGTGATACACCGTTCAGTGCGTTTACTCGTTCCTGACTTCCGTTGTAAATCTTGTTCACATCTGATATTTGAATGAAACTCATAACAATGACTCCATAATTGATTCACTACAATGCTCGCAACGCTACAGTAGGATCCATTCGCGATGCTCTGTATGCCGGATACACAGTTGAAGCAAGACCGATAAAAATAGCCAGTACAGTTGAAAACCCAAACAATATAAAATCCACCGGCAGTGAAATAGCGCTGTTCATTGAAATAGCCGGCGCAACAAGCTTTGAAACGCCAAAACCGATTGCGTATCCTAACACTCCTGCAAGCAAACTTGTGAGGAGTGCTTCGGTGAAAATGATCTTCATAATCTGCGCCTGACGGAATCCGATTGCACGGAAAATGCCAATTTCTCGCGTGCGTTCATTCACCGATCCCGTCATAATGGTAAAGACAATAAGAGCTCCAATGAAAAGTATGACCGCTGAAATGCCAAACGAAAAATGTTCGAATCGATGCATCGCTTCCATCTTCGATTCAATTGTCTGACGAATTGCTGTTACTTTTGCACCGGGGAGTTTTTCCGATGTTTGCCGTACAATCTCTTCAATCGGACAATCATAGCATAACGCCGCAACCTCTATGAGATTGAGTTGATTTGTTTTGTTGAACAATTGCTGCGCTGTCTCAAGATCAAGAAAAATAATCCCATCATCCTGCGAGCCGGTCGGCTCAAGAATTCCGGCAACCGAAAATTGTTTGCCGTTGATTTCAAGATCATTATTCACTACGAGTCCGAGAATATTCTTCACTTCGGAACCGACAATGACTTCTGTTTTCGAATGTGGAACAGAACCAATAATTGACCACCATTTCTTAAGTCGGAGTTCTTCCTGAAAATCAACGCCGACAGTTAATACACTCTTATTCTGAACCTTGACAGCGTTCAATAATTTAGGAGCGATAATGGTAATGTTTTCTTTATTCTTAATCGTCCGAATCTTTTGAACGTCTTCTTGCTGAAGCTGTTGTACATCAAAGGAGACGCCGGAAACGGACATTCCACCGTAACTCAGCGAAATATCGTCCGACTTCGGCACGATGAGAATGTTTGCCCCGAATTCGTCAAGATTCTTTCCGATATCTTTGTTCATTGCCCTTGATACGGTGATGAGTGTAACAACGGTACTGACGCCAATAACGAGTCCAAGCATGAGGAACATCATCTTTGCTTTTCGACGCTGCAAGTTATTGATGGCGATATTGTAAATTTTCATGGATAATACCTCTGTACTTCTGATTACGCCGGCAAGTGATAAAGGAAAATGCGGATGCCGATAGCAACAAGGAAAAGAGCACCTGTAAAAGCAACCCTTCGTACATGTTTTTCGGCAAATCGCCATCCAACATGAAATGCCAATGTAATCATAGCCACAGTAATCAATGTTATGATTATGGCGGCGTTTATAATATTGAACTTCAATAAACCGATACTGATACCGGCAGGAAGAGAATCTATACTTGTAGCGATTGATAGAAAAAGCAATTGCGTGAAGTGAGGAGCGCTGAATTGTTTTAATTTGTGCTCATGTTTGCGAAACACCAGTGCATGAATTATTTTTCCACCGATGGCTACAAGTAATCCGCAGGCAATCCAATGCACATACAAACCGACAAATTGAAAAAGTAAAACTCCTAACAGCCACCCCAGGGCAAGCATTACGGCTTGAACCCCAGCAAATAGAACCGGAATTATAGATTTAAACTTCTTTGCTTCATTGCCCATGAAAGAGAGAAGCAACATAACCACAAAAAACGCATCTGCACTCAATCCCAGGCCAATAGAAACAACCGAAACGATATCCATGGATCAGCCCCTTCTGCGCCACGATTGAATAATGGATTTATCGATTTGAATTTCATTCCCTACAAGAGAATTCGGAATTGCATCGGGAGGGTATTTTCCACACGATCCGCTGATGGCTTCAAGTGTATTAAGCTCCCATGTGGTGCCGCACGAATTGCAAACGATAGTTTCGCCTTTTGTATGAAAGCGCTGTGAATTACATGGTTCACATACGCTTATTGCTGTAACAACTTTGCCGTCAGTAGTAATGTATGCCAACAAAGGAATGGCTACATTTCTTTCTTCCAATTTGAATGAAACAATCTTGTTTTTTTGCACAACATCCAGCGGAATACTTATTTTGCTTCCCTCGCTCTTTACTGGAATATCAACCATTTGCTGATCTGCCGGCGGATATGAAGCGGCAACAGTTACAACGGGTTGGGATGCGATTACTTTGTTTTCCGATGAAGGCATATTGACATACGTCCATGCGACTATTAATCCAACTGCTGCGAGTATGACCCAATTTTTGTATGACCTCGCGCTCCGCTGCGTCTGCTTGCCTATCACCTTCGCACGTTTCTCGTGCAGTTGTCCCTGCTGTGTTTTGGATATTACTGTTCCGCATTGATTGCAAAAATTTGCATTTGCCATTAACGGTTTTCCACATTGTGAACAAAAGTTTGCCATATAATTCTTCCTTGTGTTTTTCTATTTGATAATTCTTTTTCATTCTTACAGATTTCCTGAAAAAAATTTCTTAGCCGTCATTTCTTTCCACCAAAGAGAGCGTCAACCGCCGCAATAATTACTTCCGGCTTTTCTCCCTTTTTGATTTTTTGACGAATGAAATCGCGCTCTCGTGCTGCAAGAGAACACCGGCAATCTTCTACAGAGATGCGATTGCACTTGCCGCAGATACAAACAAAATTCGAGGCGATTTCTACAACTTGAGATTCTATTGCTGGATCGCCTTTCACAATATCCGAAGGCGTTGGACCTAATTTTGCTTTTACCAGGAAATGCAGATAAATCACACACACAGAGACAAGAATCGCAGCCGTAAGAATCGGTACCATCTTCTCTTTCCACGTCATTTTCTTACGCGTAAATGCGAGCGGCTTTTTTCTTTTCAGCACCAATAAAAGAGTTTCACGAATGGAGAGTTTTTTTGCACCCATATCCTTTCCGCACACACCGCAATAGCGGGATTCCTTCAAATTCGTATTACCACAATATGGACATTGCTTTTTCATACCGCACCTACAAATTATTTTTTATCAACACGCTCCACTACGGCGCGTTCATCTACACGACCTGAAAGAACCTCCACTTTGCCATGCGTTTGATCGAATATTTCAGTGACTTTGACGTAGCCGATAATTTCCGGCATCTGCGAGTTTCCACCTCCGCCATGGTCATGATGCCCTCCACCGCCACTGCCGTGCGATTGTCCCATAGCATAAAGAACAAATACGTCACCGACTTGCACAGTACTTCCTTTTGAAAATGTTAAGAACACTTCACCAGACGCAGCATCAACAACTTTAAGATGATATGAAGAACCGCTACACCCTGTAAGAAGCAGCCCAAAGAGAGTTATCATTGAAACGTATTTCATTCGTTTACCTTTTTATTTTTTGAGTGACCATTTTCAATTAGAACATTGCATTTCCACTTACCCAGAAATAGACCATCAAAGCACCCATAGCGGCTCCGGCAATAATGGCATACGAACCGAAAGAACCCATCATTCCGCCGGAGGAATGGCTTTCTTCGATTACGTTTAGTTTTTGCTCTACAATGATACTTTCTTCCGGTTTTTCCTCGCTCGGCACCAAATGAAATGCGACTGTGTATTCTCCGGGTTGAGTTGGAGTAAACGGAACGGAGAATATTCCTGAACTTGTAGTATCAGTTAGTTGTGCATCGTAATTTATGCCGTGCTGTTCCTCCATTCTTGAATGATCGGAAGAATGTTCCATCATACCACCTTGGTGCTCCATTGGTTGATGGGTATAGGTAGCATGAAACCATACACCAACATTCGACAATGGTTTGCCGGTTTCTCCATCAATAACCTTCAACTTGAAGGTTGCTTCTTTATCCCGCGTTAGAGGCGGAAAAGTCGCTTCGGCTTTTACGCCGTTGGATGTAATTTCTTTCTGAACGGTTATTGAAGAAGGTGATTGATTATCGTGACCGCCTCCGAACATAGAGACCATCATACATCCATTGAACAGCAGCAATGCTGCAACGATAAATATTGATACTACACTTTTCATAAGAATCCTTTCTCATTAATTATGTTGAAAAAAGTTTTGTGCAACCTCATACCCTAACTTTTTCAATAACTGCTGAAATAATTGACCATCAGTCTGGTATGTGGTTTGAGTTTGTGTACCTTGATAATAATAAGTTGTCGTAGTAGCTGAAGATTCAATATGCTTTGCCCACACAACTATTGATGAATCACAATCAATTAAGCGCACTGTTACACTTCCGGAGGCAATACGATTGGAATATGTTTGCGTATAGCGCACGTCACCAAGCGAGACGTAAAGATTACCCGTAAGCAAATAGCGGCATTTAAGCCCTTGCTGTATATTGTGAATCGTGTGCATATCGGGAATGCCGTTAACGCCAAGTGATGCGTTCGCCATATAGTTGCGGACGACAGTTGCGGGAATAATTTTAAGATTTGGTGCATGTTCAAAAAGATTGACAATGACTTCATCCGAAACCTGTCCGCCAAGGTTTGACAATGCACTTTCCGTTTCAAATGGCATAATCGCAATCGGCTCATTTGGTTTTATGAAGAATGATGGACTAGCGGTATCTGTGTTCCGGCTTGCAGTTGTAGTAATACACCCTGCCACGATTACCATAAGCAGAATTGCTATACCGATAAATTTTTTCATAGTAACCTCCATATATTTATGGAACTAAAGTTTTTTCAACGATGTCAGGAAAATCAACTTCGCCCTCTACGATTTCAACAGCGGCAAAGTGCTCATCGAAGATGCGTGTGACTTTTACCTTGCCGACTCTTACTTTTTCATACTGGTAAGAACGAGCAATTTCACCGGGGCTGTGGTACGGCGGACTGGAAACGTGCGGTAGATTTGACTGGCCAACTCGCCGTGTTCGATAGACCGCCAGCATATCGCTTATTTTCAACCCATCTATCTTGCCAATGCAGATATGCGCTTCATTCTCGACCATTGCAACCACTGAACCCCTCATGGTTTCGTGGCTTACCGAACACCCTTCGATCAAAAGAAAAATGACAATGCTAAATAAAATACCAAGAGAACCTTTGAACATAGTTTTTCTCGTTCTATAAATCGGGGTCGTTTGTACCCGAGTGGCATTCATTATCTCAACTCCGTTGTATCAATCGTTTGTGCTTCCTTCACCAGTCTTTGAATCGGACGCGAAACATTGCGCTCAATCATAATCCACATCGTTGCTGTTAAAATAATTGCTGCTGTAATAAGCATAAGCAGAGAAAGTTTTATCCGTTGTGTTGATACTTCAATTTCTTTCTGTCTTTGTGCTGTATTTTCTTTCATCATACTTTCAAACGACGCAAGCTGAAGAACCAGTAACGACCTCAACTTATCAAGTGAAGACATAATGTGATTATGTGACAACTCCATGGTTTTTTGCTTCTGCGTGACCATTTTCTTTTTTGAGAGACTGTCTGCCATATCGAACATTTTATCGGCAATAAGATGAAAACGATGCTCGATATCTAAGAGAGCCAAAACTGCTTTCTGAGGTGCAATGTTTGCGCCCTGTAAATATGAAATGGAACTGGTCAACTTTGCACGGGCATTTGCAAAATCTTTGCGGGCTGCAGCAGGTTCTCCGCGATGGAAGCGCTCTACGGCAAGCATTTCTTCTAACAAAGCATTCTCCACAGCGTCGGACATTTTTGTAAGGGAATGGATATTATCCGATGTTTCCGTTGCTAAAAGTTGAATATCTCTCGTCAAATAAACGATAAAAGATGCGACACCGACTATGCTGAGAGTGATAAGCAAGAATGCTGTACGGATTTTATTCCGGCTTCCCCGAAGCAAAAAATCGATAAGTTGTTTTACATGCGTTTCCTCAAGCTTACTTGTTCTTTTACCAAAAGGAATTTGACTGGGAAGAGAGGGGTCATATTCCTCGATGAACAACGAGTGATCCGCTTCTGCTCCGGTCGTTCCAACACGATGAATAATCTCCCTTACTTTTTCCACAGTATTATCTTGTGTAAGAAGCTCCATACGGGAAATTCGGGAAGATGGTGAAAAATATTCTGTCACCATCATTTCTTTAACGCCGATGGATTCTAACTCTTCCACGAGCCAGTGAACTCTTATTGTGTTGATATATGCAGTAACCTTTTTCATATTTATTACAATCTTCAAAACCGGCGTCTCTTTTCGAGGCGCCGTGTTCTCCTTATTACCCATTACGCCGTTCTATCTTTGGGCGATGGTTCGAATTGTGAGTTGCGGCTTCCATTTGCCTCTGCAAGAATTTTTCCGGCTCTTGCAAAAATGCACGGAGACAACCGTGAGCACAGAAATAATATGTCATTCCTTTATAGATAGTTTTTGCTGCCGCCGTGCTTTCATCAACCTTCATTCCGCATACTAGGTCTTTTGCCATAATGATTTCCCTTTTATTTATTTCTTTTTCACTTCTGTGTTCAAAAGAATTGGCAAGCCGTTTTCACCGACCGGAACAAAGTAGAATGACGAGTTCGTGCCGCTTGCTAACGTTCTTTGAATATCAAGCGCGCG
>JBFMDF010000069.1:0-9173 GCA_040753935.1 Bacteroidota bacterium
GGATATTTTTATCTACGATCTCAATACGAAAGAGCTGACGAATTTAACAAATGATATGTTCTCGGATTCCGATCCGGCGTTTTCGCCCGATGGAAAAAAAGTGTTCTTCGTTTCCGATCGCCGGCAGTTCACCAATGCTCAACTGTTACCGAAGAAATTCTCGATGGTTAAATTCAACTACTCGCAGTTGGATATTTACTCTGTTGCGATAGATTCGAAAAACATTGAGCGAATTACTTCTTTTGAAGAAAGCGATGAAACCAATCCTCTTCTTTCACCCGATGGAACAAAAATGCTTTATGTCTCCGACCGCAACGGTATCGGCAATGTGTACGAACGAAATCTGACAACGGGTGAAGATCGCCCGATTACCAATTCTATCACCGGCGTCTATCAACTTTCCATCTCTGCCGATGGAAACAAATTGGCATTTTCATCATTAAACCAAGCCGGATTCGACCTCTTTCTCATGAAGACACCGTTTGAGAAAAAACTTGCAACGGCAGAACTTGAACCGACAGAGTATATTAAAAAGAAGAATCTGTTAGCTCTACAGAAAGAAGGTGCAACAACGGTTTCGCCCTTTGAGACGTCACAACAAACCGGCAACGATACTATCGGCGTCTATGGCGAACACGTGCGCATTGATTTCAACAATTATGTTTTTTCTGAAGAGAATCAAAAGGAAACGGACGAAGAATTTTACCCATCAAACAATGAGAAGAAGACAAAAGTGGTGAACAATGTTGATGAAGAGGGAAATTTCGTAATCAACAAGTACAAATTGAACTTCTCGCCCGACATTATCTACGGCAATGCCGCATTCAGCACGTTTTACGGAGTGCAGGGAACGACCATGATGGCGTTCAGCGATATGCTGGGTGATCATCAGATTTATTTTTTGACAAACCTGCTACTCGATTTGAAGAACAGCGACTATGTGTTGGCGTATTTCTACTTGCCGTCGTACATCGATTGGGGTGTGCAGGGCTATCATAGCGCTCGGTTTCTGTACAATTATGATGCGTACGGCAACTTTTGGTTGTATCGCTTCCGCATGTGGGGGATTGGTGTATCGGCATCGTATCCGTTGGACCGATTTAATAGGTTCGAAGGATCATTATCGTGGATGAATCTGTTGCGCGAAAATCTGGATTATATTTCAGATCCGACGAATCAACGGCGGGAATTGATTGTGCCTTCAGTGAGTTTTGTTCATGACAATACGTTGTGGGGCTACACAGCGCCAAACAACGGTTCGCGGTACAACATCAATGCAATGTTTAGTCCCAACATTGGCTCAAACGCGATTGAATTTCAAACCTACACTTTTGACTACAGAACATACGAAAAATTCTGGAAGAATTATTCTTTCGTTATGCGATACTCCGGCGGTATCAGTGTCGGTAAAAACGCGCAACGATTCTTCATCGGCGGGACGGACGGATGGATCAATCGCGAATTTGAAAATGGCGGAATACCGATTGAGAATATCGAAGACTTTGCTTTTCTCTCGCCCGCCTTACCATTGCGCGGCTACAATTACAATGTGAGAAATGGAACAAAATTTGCATTGATCAACTACGAACTACGCTATCCGTTTATTCAATACCTTGTTACCGGCGGCTTGCCGATTGCGCTTGGCAATATTACCGGTGCAACATTTATCGATGTCGGTTCATCATGGACACATACAAAAGCATGGAGAGGGTTTAGTACTGATGCTAACGGCTATACCAAAACTCAAGATTTACTCTTTGGCACCGGCTTGGGAGTGAGAATGTTTCTCTTCGGTCTACCGCTCAAAATTGATGTGGCGTGGGCGTATACCGGTGAAGGATTCTCCATTCCGAAATATTATTTCTCACTTGGCGGAGATTTCTAATCAGGCAGGTAAATGAAAAAATCCCCGAGATGTCAGACAGCTCGGGGATTTTTGTTTTCGACCTTGAACCTTACGTTGTTCCGTTCTTCATCTGCTTCTGCCAATACAGATAAAAAGGAATTCCCGCCACAAGCAACAGCAATCCTACCATTGAATCTGCCGTTTGTTCAACCACCGTGTTATACACAAACCAAGTTGCAACAATGATGAAGAGAATTGGAATGACAGGATAGAAGGGAACTTTGTACGACCGCTCGGCGTGCGGTTGTTTATGGCGTAGAATGAACACCGCAACAGCGCCCAGCGCGTAGAAAATCCATCCCGCAAAAATCACGTACGTAAAAATCTGATCATAGGTGCCGGTGAGGCACAGGATTGCTGCCCACGTTCCCTGCACAACGAGTGACTTTGACGGTGTGCGGAATTTCGGATGCACATGTGACATGCTGTTGAAGAACATTTTATCTTTTGCCATTGCGTAGAATACGCGCGCGGTTGTCATTGACGTGGCATTTACCGTGCCGAATGTTGAAATCATCACCATTGCGGAAATAATTGCGCCCCCCCAGCCGTAGAAGATTGCATTCATGACATCGGCAGCAACGAGTTTCGATTGAGCAATTTGGCCGATGGGAAGAATATAGAGGTAGGCAAGATTGGTGGTGACGTAAATGACGATGACGGCGAGCGTTCCGATAATCAATGCTCGCGGAATATTTTTCTGCGGTTCAATCACTTCCCCCGCCAGATACGTCAACGAATTCCACCCATCATACGACCAGAGTGTTGCAATCATTGCCACACCGAATGCGGCGAGCAGTGAGCCCGATGACGGCATTCCCCACAGCGGAAAAAAGTGATCAACGCTTCCCTTGCCTGATCCGAACGCCAGTACAATGATGGAGCCGATTGCCGTCACCTTTAAGATGGTGAAAATGTTCTGAATCATTCCGCCGAACTGAACACCGAAGTAATTGATCGTGGTAACCGTGATAACGGCGAGTATCGCTACCATTGTTACGCCGATATCTTTCAACGGATAAATCTCGCCGACAAGAGGAAGTTTCCATGCTTCCAACTCTGGTCCAAAATTGGGAAGGTCAACGAAGTAGCCGAAGTACTTTGCGAAGGCAACGGCAATAGCGGCAATCGATCCGGTTTGGTAAACAATAAATGTTGTCCAACCGTACAGAAAAGCAGTTAACTGTCCAAAGGTTACACGAAAAAAAACATACTGCCCGCCGGCTTCAGGAATAAGACTGGCGACTTCGGCATTCGTCAACGCTCCGGCAAGCGTCAGCAATCCGGTAATAATCCACACGCTGATCATTAAGCCGGGAACATCTACAGTGGCGGCGACATTCTGCGGCGTTAAAAAAATTCCCGAACCGATTACCGATCCGATGACGACCATAATAGCATTGGTTAATGTTAAACGACGGGCAAGCCCGCCGTCGTCATTCTGGCGGGCAGATGTAGAGTGCGGTTGTTCTGCAGACGACTCGATTCGCTGTGAATTCATTCAGTACTCCGTTGGTGGAATAAATGATGGCAAAAACGAATGGGAAAAAATATGCAAACGCAGTGCAAGATGCAATAAAGAAGAAATATTACTTGAACATTTCCACCTGTGATGTCTGCGGTTTTAACGGAAGTGAAACGGTAAAGGTGCTTCCTCTGTTTACTTCGCTTTCTACAGCGATTGAACCACCGTGAATTTCAGCAATCCATTTCGAGATCGAAAGTCCGAGTCCACTGCCGCCGAGTTCGCGCGAGCGGGCTTTATCGACGCGGTAAAATCGGTCAAAAATTTTCGGCAATTCTTCTTTCGGAATGCCGATGCCGCTGTCTTTCACTTGAATTTTTGCCTGACCGTTTTCACGAATGAGAGAAACTTCCACGGTACCATGTTCGGGGGTGTACTTAATGGCATTATCAATAAGATTTAAAAACAACTGACGCAATCGCAGTGGATCGCCAACGACTAACGCGTCATCCAGCGCGCCAATGCTGACGGCAATTTTCTTTCGCTCTGCAAGTACTTCACTATCTTCATGGAGTTCCTGAATAATTGGACGTAGCCACACATCCTGCATTTTAATGTGTGAGGTTCCCATGTCGGCTTTGGTGAGCGTCAGCAGATTGTCGACAATGGTTGTCATGCGGATTGTTTCTTCGAGCGCACTGGAAAGAACAGCGCGGTACTCTTCCGTTGCATTCCGCTTTGAACGAAGTGCTAATTCAAGTTCGCCGCGCAGAATAGTGAGCGGCGTGCGCAGTTCATGTGAAGCATCGCTGGAAAATTGTTGAATTTGACTGAATGAGAGTTGTAGTCGGCTAATCATCTCGTTGAAGGTAGCCACAAGTCTTCCCAGTTCATCATCTACGCCGGTGTATTGGATTCGTTTGTCTAAGTTTTGCGCGGTAATAGCGCGCGCGGCGCGGGTAATGTCATCGACAGGTTTTAAAGAACGCGTTGCCAGAAACCATCCTCCGCCGACAGAAATCACCAACGCAACAGGAATCAGAAAAAGGAAAATAGAGAAGAGATTATTCAACAACTCGTTGATTTCAGAAATCGGGTACGCAACGTACACTTTCATCGATCGATCTTGACTGACGGCAAGTCGTAGCGGTTGTCCCTGCGCATTCCAGATAGTGACCAGTTTGGTAATGTCTCTCGGCACATCATCGAAGAGAATTTCTTCACCTTTCCCTAATCCGGATTTGTAGAGGATATCTCCGTTTCGGTCTTTAATCTGAATGATTTGTTTTTTCGGAGTGAGGAGCGTATGCTCGTAGATTTGATTCCAGATAGCATCGAATTCAACGTCTATTGAGTCGATGTCCCGAACTTCGATTTCATCAGATTTCCGAATTTCGGGTTTGGGAGATTTTTTATCTTTTGTCGTTTTTGGTATAGACGGTGTGCGTTGTTTTTTTTCCCGCACACGCTTTGCCTGCGGTTCAATGAAATTCTTCAGCCACACTACCTCTTGATACAGTGAACGGTCGAGGTTGATCATTAAATTTTGTTCGGTGTAGAAGTACGCCACAACGGCAAAACCAAGCAGTGTTCCTCCTACAATCAGGGAGTAGTAGAGCGTCAATTTGAATCGTATAGAGCGATGCACGTTCATAGTGATTACTCAGCGGGCGCCAATGTTAGCGCCGATAATTTTTTTGCTTCATCTGTGGAACCATTATTGGTCTTTCATCATATATCCAACGCCGCGGACAGTGTGAATAAGTTTTTTAGTAAAGCCGCCGTCAATTTTTGCTCGAAGGTGATTGATGTACACATCAATAATATTAGTGCCGGTATCAAAATTGTAATTCCAGATGTGCTCTGTAATAGCGCTTCGGTTGAGCGTTTTGTTTTTGTTACGGATGAAATACTCCAACAGCGCAAACTCTTTTGAGGTGAGAGTGATGACTTTCCCACCGCGTGTTGCTTTGTGCGACACAAGATCGAGTGTCAAATCAGCGATGGTCAGTGTTGTTGCGGATTTTTCAACTCCTTTTTTTCGTCGGAGGAGAGAACGAACGCGTGCCAGTAATTCAGTGATAGCGAACGGTTTTACAAGATAGTCATCGGCACCTACATCCAAGCCTCTTACGCGGTCTTCCACGGCGCTCTTTGCAGTCAACATCATCACAGGTACATTGTTACCGCGCTGTCGTAAAGACTGTAACACCTCTAACCCACCTTTCTTTGGCATCATAATATCGAGAATGACAAGGTCAAACTGATTCTGCTCCAGCAGTTGTTCTCCTTTTTCGCCATCGTGGGCTTCTTCAACGGAATAGCTTTCTTCCTCTAATCCTTTGCGGATGAGTGCAGAGATTTTTTTCTCGTCTTCGATGATGAGTATGTGAGCCAACGGTTTGGTTTCTTTCATGTTTAAAAGTAGCCCAATTAAAGAAAGGAAGCAACTGTAAGACCAGTTGAACACTTGCTCTGCGGATATCTGCCATGCAACCCCTAATACTTTGGATAATCCCCAACTTCTTTCTATATTTCTCACATGAAAAATTTTCATTGGGCAATACTGTCTCTCACTCTTCTCACTCACTGGTCGTGCGGTGTGGTAAACACAGTAGCAGTAAATGCCACAACGGAGATTGTTAATTACGGTCTCGGCTCTGTCTTTGAAGAATCCGACCTTGATCTTGCCGAAAAAGCCATTCCTGCAAATCTTGTGCTTCTTGAAGCGCTCTACAGAGCAAAAGAGAAAGATGATGAACATTTGGCGTTGTTGTTGACGCAAGGATACACCGGCTATACGCTTGGTTTTGTGGAGGATGTTGATGCTGAACGGGCAAAAGTGCTTTACCGGCGTGCACGCGACTATGGTTTACGCGCATTACAAAACAAAAGTAAAAACTTTGCCCATGCAGTAGACGACGATGCGGCAACGTTCAAACAACGTTTGGAGAATTTTTCGAATGAGGATGTTCCGCTGATGTTTTGGACTGCCAACGCGTGGGGAAATCTGATTAACGTCAGCATCGCCGACCCAACGGTGCTGGTTGATTTGCCGAAAGTGAACGCGATGATGGAGTTTGTGCTTACACACGACGAAGGGTATTTTTACGGCAGTGCACATCTGTATTTTGCCACTATACTTGCCACCGTGCCGAAAAATCTCGGCGGAAAGCCGGACAGTGCCAAATTCCATTTTGACAAATGTTTCGCGTTCAGTCAAAACAAATTTCTTCTGCCGTATGTGTATATGGCAAAAAGTTACTGCGTGCAGGTGCAGAACAAAGAACTCTTTCAGCAACTGCTGACAACGGTGGAGGAAACATCGCTGGAGGTGTTGCCGGAACAGCGATTGGTGAATGCTATAGCCAAACGCAAAGCAAAAAAACTTGCCGAACGTATTGACGAGTTGTTTTTTGAATGAGAGGAGTTAGGTATGAACGAAATTATCTTCATCGTTGAAGAATCAACGGAAGGCGGATACACCGCACGAGCACTTGGAGAGTCTATTGTTACGGAAGCAGAAACGATGGAAGAATTAAAACGGATGATTCGAGACGCCGTAAAATGTCATTTTGATGATGAGAACTTACCTCGCATTATCCGTTTGCATTTTGTTAAAGAAGAAGTGCTACCTGTATGAAGTTACCGAGAGACATTTCTGCGCAAGATTTGGTGAAGAAATTACAAACTCTCGGATATGTCATAACACGGCAAAGCGGAAGTCATATTCGGCTAACGACCAATCAATTTGGACAGCATCATCTGACAATTCCACATCACCATGCGATAAAAGTAGGGACACTTTCTGCAATTCTTACAGATGTTGCCGAACACTTTCAAAAGTCTAAAGAAGAGATTATATCAATGCTGTTTCAATAAAGGATACATGATAAGAATGAACAGAATGCATTTGGAATCGAAGAAGAAACACTGTCACGCTGAGCAAAGTCGAAGTGTAACAATTCAGCGCCGTCCCGCCCCGACGTTGCTCAACACGACATTCGTTCAACGATACTTGAGACCATGGGCAGTAGTAGTGTGTCTGTGTGTGATTTTGCCTTTGCAAATGTTTGCTCAAGAATTCACCATTAAATTTGCTACGCTGGCGCCGGAAGGAAGCACATGGATTACCATCATGAAGGAGTATGATGCCGCAATCCGCAAAGAAAGCGGTGGAAGAATTGGTTTTAGAATTTACGCCGGCGGTATTGCCGGTGACGAAAAAGATGTGATGCGCAAAATTCGGCTGGGACAATTTCACGCCGCAGGTGTTACGGGCTTCGGCATTGGTGAAGTTGCAAGACCAGTCCGCATTCTCGATGCGCCATTTATGTTTAAGAATACAGCAGAAGTGGACTATATTTTAGAAAAGTTTGACGATGAGTTCAGGAAAGAATTTGAAAACGGCGGTTTTGTACTGCTCGGCTGGGCTGAAGTTGGTTTCGTGTACGTCTTTACCAACACTCCCGTAGCAAAAGTTGCCGATATGAAGAGTGTGAAAATGTGGGAATGGGAAGGAGACCCTGTTGCCGATGCAACTTTTAAACAATTTGGCATCAACCCAATTCAACTTTCCATTACCGATGTGCTCACCTCTTTGCAAACAGGACTCATCAACGGCGTGTACACTTCGCCGCTTGCCGCAGTGTCGCTTCAATGGTTTGCCGCTACAAAGTATATGATGGAAATGCCGCTTACGAATTCGATGGGCGCCGTTATTATCGCAAAACGTGAATTCGACAAGATGCCTGCAGAACTTCAGCAACTGTTACTGAAGCACGGCAAAACATACATGCGTAAGTTGACGGAACAAAGCAGAAGAGACAATCAGAAAGCGCTTGAGACATTGAAGAAAAATAAAATCCACTTTGTCAAGCCGGATCCGCAGGAAGTAACATTGTACGATGAGATTGGCAAACGCGCACAGCAAGCAATGGTCGGCAAACTTTTTTCGCAAGACCTGCTGACGCGGGTGGAAAAAGCATTGGCAGAGTTTCGTTCGAAAGGAGGGAAATGAAACTACTGCTGGTTATCGACAAATGGCTTGAACGGCTATCCGGCTGGCTGCTTGTGTTTTTCCTCAGCGTGATGATTGTGATGTCGTTCGGTCAAGTAGTGCTGAGGAATTTTTTTGATACGAGTATTGAGTGGGGAGATATTTTCCTCCGCCACCTGGTATTGTGGGTTGGTTACTTCGGTGCGGTCATTGCCACCGGAGAACGACGCCACCTGAAGATTGAGTTCATCACCAAACTTGTCCAACCAAAAGTCAGAAAAGTTTTCTTCATCATTACAAATCTCTTTGCCTCGATAATCTGCTATTTGCTGATGCGAGCGGCGATATCGTTTGTGCAGTTGGAAATTGAGTCGGAGAGCGTGCTTATTCTCAATCTACCTTTGTGGTATTTCATCATCATCATTCCGGTTGGTTATGCCATCGTTTCATTTCGCTTCATCATTCATTCACTGCGGTGGATTTCTGAGATTGTTCAAGGGAATTGGGAGATAGAGGAGGTTCGGCATTTATGAATGTCCTCTTTATTGTGCTTGCTCTCATCATTCTAGTACTCATTGGATCTCCGTTGTTCACCATCATCGGCGCAATTTCGTTGTATGGATTTTCAGTGGAAGGGATAGACACGGCGGCAATTATGATTGAACTGTACCGTCTTGCCAGCCAACCGGTGTTGCTCGCCATTCCGCTCTTCACTGTTGCGGGATATTTTCTTGCTGAAAGCAAAGCGCCGCAGCGTATTGTTGCGCTTGCCGAATCGCTGATCGGTTGGATGCCGGGTGGGT
>JBFMDF010000070.1:0-9115 GCA_040753935.1 Bacteroidota bacterium
TCAGAATAAAGGCAGCACCACCCAACACAATGATGATGCCGATAACGATGATGATGACTTTTGATCCGCCGCCTCCGCCAGTTGCCGACTGTTTCGGAGTTTCACCTTTCACGTTCAGATTTGGCATGTGACATCTCCTTTGTTGTGAATAATACTTTCTTACCAATAATAACTAACGCCGACCATGACATAGATGGTGCGTTCCTGGTATCCGTTCCAAATGTAGTACTGCCGGTTCAGCAAATTCTGTATTTCAGCATATCCGCGGAATCGATCCAGTAACTCAATATCACCTTTCACCGAAGTGTACAGATATCCCGCATTTGAATGTGTGTTGGCAAAGTTTGTGTAGCGCGAGGCAACATATTCTGCCACGGCTTCAAGGTGCAACCCGGAATCAAAAAAATGATGATAGATACTGCCGACGGAAAATTTCGGAATGTGCGGCATTCGTCCTGACGAATCTTTCTGCTGAACATTCTGCAGTCCAGCATAGGTTGTAATGTTCTGTTTTGCATTCAGTCGGAACAATACCGACACATCCACTTTGCTTGCCCGCACGCCCGAAAGATAACTAACTTCCCACACTTTTGCACCACTTGTGTCTAAAAAAGTGGGAAAATTATTCACGTAGCGGTACGAATATTTTGCGCTGGCGGTAACCTGTTCAGAGGGGGAAAACTCCATTCCGGCAACAACCTGGACGGGAATATCCGATTGAAGCAGAGGTGCTGAAAAATCAATATATCTGTTCTGCTTGACCAACGAGGAAAGGGTCGTTCGTTCCACCACCGGAACAAAACCGGCATACATAGAGGCGCTTTCGGTCATAAAATACTTGAGTTCAATATGCGGATAGAGTCTGCCATGAGTTACCCCAATGTTCCCGCGGTAAAAAAATTGTTGCAGTGCCATTGACAACCGCAGTGACGGCAGTACTAATGTTTGTCCTTCGCCTTTCACTACAAACCATTGTCCTGATTGTATGCCGGGAAGATTCGAGGTATAGGCAGTGGTACGGTACTCAATTTGACCGCGAAGGGCAAACTGGAAGAATCTTGTTGTCGCGACACCGTTCAGAAAAAAGTCTGTTTCGCTATACTTCAACGAATCTTTCGCGCCGAAGTAGTTCCAACCAACTTTTCCTGTGTAATCAAAACCGCTGAGAGATTTATAGGGAAGGGCGTACCGAGATCCGGCTCCAAAAGCGATATCGACAGCACTGAGATCGCGAACTCGCGTTGGCGCCACTGTTGAAGCAAAGGCGCGGTATGCTTCGCGCCCATACTGTACATCTCCGCTCAACTGCATGTAAGGAAGTATGCGGGATGATTCCGGCATCACGTACCGCCCTTTCGCGCCAAATCCGCCACGCCATACACCGGCATCATTGACATGTCCTTCGGTCGCAAAGTAATTTCCGTTCACAATAAACGAATTTTTCTGATCGTACTGTCCGAACCAGCCGTCACATTGCGGCGTACGATAGAATCCGAATGCTCCAAACAGTTTGCCGTTGAACGCCGAAGGAGTTTTGGAGAATTGTTTTACCTGCTTCGGTGCAACAACTCCTTCTAGTTCATAGATGCGCAACCCGGGTGTCGGTTTCTCCGGAACAAACAACCGATCTTCATCTTCTTCTGCTTTTGAGGAAAGATTCAAATTAATATGTTCATTACCGGTGATGACGAACTCGGGAAGTTCAATCTTCGGGAGCGGTGTATCGCTCGTTCCAGACTTCGCTGTACCAACATCAACGTCTTTCTGCGTCCCTTCTTTTTTTTCTTGTGCCTCAAGAGTGAACGCAATGCACAGGAACACCGTACATACCAACCTCAGTATCACAATTGCTCCAATGATTTCAATTTTTTCTCTGCACGCGCCACCAGATCGGAAAATTTATTTTGTTTGACGACGTACGTATATGCTTCTTTCGCCTTCTGAATTTGATTTGTTTTTTCATAACACTCGCCGAGGTTCAGATACGCTTTCGCAATCCATTGTGCGGCGGCGGGAAAAACGTAGCGTATGCGCATATAGTTAAGAATAGCGTTGGAATAATTTTGCTGAACCTGGTACGATAACCCAACCGCATACTGCGCTTCAGCGGCTATCTCATCGGTACGGTTACCGGCAACCGCGCGGAAATACTCAATTGCTTTCTCGTACGATCCGGTTTCATAACTCATCCATCCGAGCGCAAGTTTGCTTCGATCGGCAGCAGTGGTCTTCGGATATTTTGCAAAAGTTTCTTCAAACTTTTTCGTCGATGCGGTAAGTTGTCCTGTCCCTTTCAACACTAACCCTTGTTGGTACGATGCTTCTGCGGCTTCGTCCGAGTTGGGAAATTGTTCTTCAATGCGGGCAAACGCACTAAGCGCTAAGTCTGGTTTGCCGCGTTGTGCGTTCAGCATCCCTGTTTCAAATAATGCCGTGCTTGTTACTCTGCTGGAAGGATACTGTTCCACCACCACCCGATATGCTTCCAACGCCGATTGACTATTGCCAAGCGCATGGTACGATTTTCCAAGCCAGAAGTACGCATCGCTAAGCAGTTTACTTTGTGGAAAACGATTGATGAAATCTCTGTACGCAACAACGGCGCTATCGTACTGGCGCTGACCGTAGAACAACTCTCCTTTTTTCAAGTACAACTCATCTCCCTGCCGCACATTGGGATTCGCTTTCACAAATTCATCAATCACTTTAATGGCATCGTTCGTCTTGCCAAGCAACACGAAACAATACTGAATGCCGTTCACGGCATCGCTCACCAGCGGAGAGGTGGAATACTTATTGACAACAACGGAATATGCCGCGATGGCTTCAGGATAGTTTTCGAGATTATAGTAGGCATCACCGATACCGTATTGAGCACGCACGGCAAGATCACTCTTCGGAAAATTTCTCACTACCTTTTCAAATTCAGTTATTGCTTGCGTATATCGTTTGTTCTGAAAATGAATCAACCCAATACCGTACTGTGCATCGTCCACAAATTCTGACTTGGGAAAACGTGAAATGAGTTCGGTAAATCGGGCTACCCCCTCTTTATCATTGCTCACACGATATTCCGCATTGGCGATTTGGTAGAGCGAATAATCTGCATCGGAAGCAGTCGGATACAATTTTAAGTACTGGCGATACGTTTCGCTTGCCTGCTTATATTCTTTGGCAGAATAGTAACTATCCGCTTTTCGCAACAAAGCGTCTTGTGCATATTTCTTTGACGCATCTGTTGTAAGGACATTGTCAAAAGCGGTTGCCGCCTGTAAAAATTTCCCTTGCTTCAGATACGACCACGCTAAGCCGTAGCGCGCATCAATCTTTTTGCTTTCCGGCAGATTGGTTAACGATTGAGCATAGAAACGTTCGGCAAGATCATATTTTTCTATTTGAAAATTTGCCTCGGCTGCCCAAAAGTACGCTTCAGCATTTTTCGGTTGCGCGGTGTAGCGCCGAGCGTACATTTCAAATTGTTTTGCCGCCTCGGCAAATTTTTTCATTTTATACAACGTCCACGCTTCCTGAAATTGCGCCTCGCCTTTTACCTCCTTCCCGCCGGTTTCTGAAGTTCCGGCAGAATGAAATGCCGTCAGTGCATCATTGTACTTTTTCAACGCCAGATATGATTCACCAATCATCCGATACGCATCGGCGAGAATGTCGCTGTGAGGAAATTGCGAAGTGATTTTTTGAAAAACTTGCAACGCATTATCATACTGCTGTCTCTCAAAATAAATTACTCCTGCTTCATAAAGAGCATTATCCGAAAAGTCGCCGTTTGTCCACCGGGCGGCTACGGTTTGATACGTTACCAGTGCGGAATCAGTGTTGCCGGCAAGCTGCAGGGCTCTTGCTGTACGGAATAGTGATTTATGCGAAATATCATCATTGCCAACGGATAACTCTGCAAACAATTGCGCTGCGCGATTGTACTCTTTCGTATTTAAAAAAGTCCATGCGTACGAATACTGTACTTCGCGGAACAATACGCTCGTCGGATAGTTTTGCAGAAACTCAGCGTACTGCGCCCGCGCTTTCGTGTAGTCCCCCAAATTGTAATATGATTCGCCGATGAGGTACTTGCTTCGCTCTACGTCCGCCGCATCACGTAATGTTGAGGTTACTTGCGATAAGTATTCAATGCATCTCTTGTAGTCGCCGAACTGAAAATAACATTCACCAATGCGTACCGAGGCAGAAGAAAAAAGGTCACTCTCTTTCTTTTCTGTCAGCAGTTTTTGATAGACATCAATTGCTTTCTGGAACTCTTTCTTTTGTTCATATGTCCAACCGATAGAATAAAGTGCGTAATCAACTAATCGATTATTCGGATAGCGTTCGTAACTTACTTTGAAGTACACTTGTGCATTCGGAATGTCGTTGACTTTCAGATAACATTCGCCCACCCAATAGGCCGCTTCTCCCGCCTGATCAGTTAATGGATAGCGTTCATAGATTTCCCGGTAGAATGGAATAGCATCGCGGTACGCTTTCAACGTATAATGAATTTCGCCAAGTCGAAACAACGCATCAACGCGAAGTTTATGCTTTGGATACTCCTGTGTGAAATTTTTAAAGATGGTGATGGAAGATTGATATTGCTTTAACCGGTATTGACATTCTGCTGAAAGAAAAATTGCGTCTGGTCGTTTAACAGAGTTCGGATAGTCGTTGAGGAACTTGCTCAACTGCTCAAACGCAAGTTGGTACAATTTGTCTTCAAACAAACCGTAAGCAAACGCATAGTCCTGCTCTTCCTGCAATTCAGTAGAACTTATTTGACTTGCAGAAATTTGAACCGCAACAAAGAGAAGAAAAAGAGTGATAAATCGCTTCACAATACCCTCAATTACAATTGGCTCTCAGTTAAAGTAACAGTTTCAATTAACCCGCTGAACCAGTTGTAATTTAAGACAACGTTGTGATGGAGTCAAGAATGAAAAGTAAAACGTTGGTAAGGATTGCATTGTGCAGTACTAAAGTTCAGATTCAAGTAATGAAATCCGTACTTCTCTTACCAAAAGAGGGATAAAACTTTTCTCATCGCTGTACTACTTCTTTCAGCGGTTTTCCGTCAAGGCCGGAGGGAAATTTGAAGCCCACAAATGTTGCAAGTGTTGGCGCGATATCAGCAGAAAAAACTGTGTGAGAAATTTTTTTCGGCACGACGCCGTTCCACCAAAAGATGACGGGAATGTGGGTATCGTACGAATACGGCGAGCCGTGGGTTGTACCATACGGCTGTGAAGAGATAATACAATACTCACGAATACGGCGCTGAAAATCCTCTCCCCGCGGTGCATAGTAACTGTGACGGTATTTTTCGATAAACGGTTTGTGAGACGGTTCACGCGAAGTTAACTCTCTACGAAAATACACATCAACAAAGGCGTCAATTGAAAGCAATCCGTTCTTCACTCGTTGTTCCAATTGAATGCTGTCGAGTCCTACTTTTGCAGCCGCCGCGTAGTTGAGAAAAGCACTTTTGATAATAACATCGTCGGTCGTGTTGAGTTCTTTCTTCAGCACCTGCTGAAGTGAATCTAATTTTGGTTTAATGTCTGTTGAATAGATGTATCTTTTTGCCGAAGTGTTGAGAAAACGCGCGCTGTATTCCGGCAATGGACACACGGCATGATCGGCGCTGAGCGCTACAATATATTTGTCTTTTCCCACTGCAGTATCGAGATAGGTAAATAAGTCTCCAAGATAACCATCGATTTTTACCAGCAGGTCGAGCATTTCGTGGCTATCGGGCCCCTGCGCATGACCGACATAATCACAGTTTGATAAACTAATACAGAGAAGGTCAGTCACGTTCCGTTGTCCTAATTGTTCGTGCTGTACAGCTTCTTTGGTAAAATCAATGACAAATTTATCGCCGTACGGTGAACCTACAATTTGTTCTGCCGCTTTCCCGTTCCGAAATAAATGCGGAAACGAAGTGTTGTCCCCCCATTTTGCTTCTGCTTCAAATTCATCAGGACCTATTTTCGCATACACCGATTCGGGAAGACTCTTTGTCCATTCTGCCGGAACATGTTTTGCAATCCAATCCGAGTTGTTGAACTCTTTTACCCACTGCGGAAATGAGGTCATGTAATAACTCGAGGTTACCATTCTTCCGGTTGTTTTACTATACCAATAAACAGCATCCGGATGTTTTCCTCCCATTAAAATTGCTGCGCGATCCTTTGTTGATACAGCAATAACTTTTGACGACGGTGAATATTGTTTCAACCAATCACCAATAGCGGTAACCTGCAGATTTTTTGGCGACATTCCTCCGCCACTCCCTTCAACTTCTCTGGCTGTGGTATCACTCACGCAGTATTCATCGTTCAACGATGTGTGGTCAATCCAATCGTTGCCGTGAATGCCGCTTTTCCACGGAAAGCACCCAGTCCCCAATGTTGCATGTCCTGGACCTGTTTCGCTGGTAGCATAGTTCAGATCGGCGTGCGTATACACAATTCCCTGCGTGTAGAGACGATGAAACCCTCCCGTGAAGTATTTGCCGTACCGTTCAAAATAATCTGCCCGCATTTGATCGATAGAAATAAAGACAATCAACTTCGGCGTTGTAGTTCGAGCAGAAAGAAAAATGAGACAACAGAAGAGAAGGGTTGCAGTTTTTTTGACCATGAATTACCTCCACATTGCATACAGCGCAGATGAAATAATGAAAATGACAAGGAAATAACTTGAATAAATCACAAACAGAAGAAAGGGACGCCGTTCAAAGAATAGATATATTCCATACAACGGTGCGGCAAGAAACATCCACAATCCAACGCCACAGTAAACACCCTCGCTCATCGTGGTAAACTCCAGCAGACTTACCAGCGCGTGGATACCAACATTCAACACAAGCAAAAAAATTGCCAACCACGCAAATGTTTTGCCGTTAATATATTTCGGATACTCATCGCGCGGAATCTTCACTGTCCGCATCCATACCTCACCAAAAAGCGCCGGCGAAAGCCACAACGCCGCAACGGCGAAACAGATAAGCGTTGCGACAAGAAGTTCAGCAACCTCGGGAAGAGGAATCATTATCGTTCCAACATCTCCTGTATTTTGTTGATGACTGCTTCAGTAGTGAAACCGTAGTGTTTGAACAACACATCGTACGGCGCCGATTGTCCAAACGTGTTTACTGTTATCGTTTCCGATGCATACTTGTGCCACCCAAGTTCAACGCCGGCTTCTATCGCCAATCGTTTCTTTACCGATGGCGGCAGGACGGCATCTCGGTACTCTTTCGGCTGTCGTTCAAATAATTCCCACGACGGCATGCTCACAATTCGTATCTTCACCTGTTGTTTGCTCAGGTGTTCGTACGCACTCACTACTAACGATACTTCCGACCCTGTTCCGATCACGATAATATCAGGAGTAGAGGACGTTTCAGCAAGAATATACGCTCCCCTGGAAAGATGCTCGGCCGAGGCATATTTAGTGCGATCAATGAACATCACTTTTTGTCTTGTCAACGCTAGTGCAACCGGTCCGGTGCGATGTTCGATGGCAATTTTCCATGCAACGGCAGTCTCGTTAGCATCGGCAGGACGAATCACTGTCATATTCGGAATGGAACGAAGCGATGCAAGTTGTTCAACCGGTTGATGTGTCGGTCCGTCTTCGCCGAGTCCGATGCTGTCGTGTGTAAAGACATAAATCGGACGAATGCCCATTAACGCGGCAAGCCGGATCGGCGGGCGCATATATTCGGAAAAAATAAGAAATGTTCCTCCGTACGGAATCATTCCGTTGGTCAGCGCAATACCATTCATTACTGAACCCATAGCATGTTCGCGCACACCGTAGCGAATGTATCTTCCGCTGTAGTTACTGGGACTAAAGTCGGTGAATTCTTTCACTTTTGTGTTGTTGGATGGTGTTAAATCGGCCGAACCACCGATGAGCGTTGGCAGATGTGGAGCAATTGCTGCAAGAACTTTGCCCGACGCTTCGCGTGTGGCAATAGAACCGTTCTCGGCAGTAAAAATGGGAATTGCTTTTTTCCATGCATCTCCAAAATTTCCGTTCACAGCATGTTCCAGTTGCGCAGCAAGTTCAGGAAATTCTTTTGTGTATTTGTTAAAAAGATGTTGCCATTCCATTTCCTTTTTAGCTCCGGAAACAACAGATTCCCGCATGTATTTCAGCACTTCATCAGGAATAAAAAAGAATTTATTTTCATCCCACCCATAACTCTTTTTTGTCAATTTCACTTCATCATCACCGAGAGGAGAACCGTGTGCTTCTGCTGTATCTTGCTTGTTCGGACTGCCATAGCCGATATGCGTTTTCACTTTGATGAGTGACGGCTTATCGGTCACTTGTTGGGCATGCCGAATAGCTGTTTCAATTTTCTCAAGGTTGTTTCCATCATGAACCGTTTGCACATGCCATCCGTACGCTTCAAATCGTGCGCCGACATCTTCTGTAAAAGCAAGCGAAGTGTTGCCGTCTATACTAATGCTGTTGTCGTCGTACAAATAAATGAGATTGCCAAGTTTCAAATGGCCGGCAAGCGATGCGGCTTCGGAGGAAACTCCCTCCATTAAATCCCCGTCGCCGCAAATGGCATACACGAAATAATCTATGATGGGAAAATCTGGTTTGTTAAAAATAGCGGCGAGATATTTCTGCGCAATTGCCATTCCAACACCGTTCGCAAATCCTTGCCCAAGCGGTCCGGTTGTTGTCTCAACTCCTGGCGTGTGTCGATACTCAGGATGACCTGGAGTTTTGCTGCCGAGTTGACGAAATTTTTGAAGTTCTTCTAACGGAAGATCATATCCGGTCAGGTGCAATAGTGAATACAACAGCATCGACCCGTGCCCTGCCGAGAGAACAAACCGGTCACGATTGATCCACTGTGGATTTGACGGATTGTGTTTCAGAAACTTTGTCCACAGCACGTACGCCATCGGCGCGGCGCCCATTGGCATACCGGGATGCCCTGATTTTGCTTTCTGAACGCCGTCAATAGAAAGTGTGCGAATGGTGTTGATGCAGAGTTGGTCAAGAGATGAGTTGTCCATTGATTACTTATGAAGTGGAGGATTATTTTTTCTATAAGATAGAAAAAAATGACGGA
>JBFMDF010000071.1:0-9103 GCA_040753935.1 Bacteroidota bacterium
GTTTGAACAACGAAAGCATTATCGGCAGTAAATTTCATCACGGCGCTGTCAAAGTGAAGTTCGCTCTTTCGTAGTACGGCGTTTTCAACGTATCGCAGAGAAAGAAATGCCGCAATATCTTTCAGCGAAATACATCGCTCCCCATCTTTTACGATAGATCGGATAACCATACTCCGCTGACCGGAGGATATCGTGATGGACTCTTCACGGGTTTGCGCATGAGCGCTCTGCTGAACAGTGCACAACAGCACGGTGGCAAGTAATAGTAGAACAAGTTTTTTCTGCATCTCCATCAACGGTAGTTGGTAAATTGAAGTGGAAGGGGAAAATCTATTGAACGGAGATGGGCAATCACCGCTTGCAAATCATCCTTATTCTTCCCAAACACGCGCAGGTGATCATCCATGATTTGTGCTTGCACTTTGATTTTCGTCTCTTTAATAATCTGCGCTAATTTTTTCGCGTTTTCCTTATCAATGCCGACTTGCAGGGTAATTTTTTGACGAGCCATGCTGCCGGCCGCCGGTTCTACCGCGCCGTACTTCAAACTTTTCAAGTGAATCCCACGTTTTACAAATTTATTTTGCAGAACATCAATCACCGCAGTTAACCGAAATTCATTGTCCGAAGTAACCGTTACAACTTTTTCTTTGTCGTCAAACTCGATCGTCGTTTTTGTATCCTTGAAATCGTACCGCATCAGCACTTCTTTTCGTGCCTGATTCAACGCGTTATCAACTTCCTGCATGTTGATTTCTGAAACGATATCAAATGAATTCTGTTGAGCCATAGATGCAATGAATGTACAACGAAATCGTTGCTTCTTCAATCTATTTCAATATTTTTCCCGTTTCTCTGCTCCAGAATAACAGGTCGAGTTCATCGGTTGAAATTCCAACAACGGCAGAAAATTGGACGAATGCTTTCTCAATGCTTATATATGTTCTTCTTGTCATCGTCTTCGGGGCAGTGCGGATGACACCGTGAAATTTCAGATTCTTGATGATATGACGATCGAGAATGGTCAATCCATCATTCATTCCGATGTTGCGGAGAAAATGTGTTGCTTCTTTGAAACTCAATCCGAGCACATGATCGGCAAGCCACAGACGCTTTTCGACTGCCGGGCGAGTGGAAGTAACAACCCGTTCAATCTCATCATACTGCTGTTTCATTGCCGCAATCCATGTCGCTTTTGTCTTATGAAAGCGGATGTAGTGTTGCTTGTTCGACAAAATCTTTTCGATATCAAGGTCGTTGGTTCGGTACTGATGCTGTTGAAACTGTATTTGTGCATACGCCGCATGCACCGCACTCGATTGCGGCGTCATCAAACAATACAACAGTTCGTAGAAATATCGGCGTTGCGGCACTTGACGAAATTCTTCAAGACGCTGTCGGATAGCATTTTTCTTTTCAGCAAACTCCTGTTGCAGCACGTCGATATGTTTGAAGCGTTTATTCAGCGATTGCATATTTCGTTCGTTTCCTTCTCACAATTCCATCAGAACACATCTGCTCCAGCACTTCAGTAAGCCAATGTACATCGTGGTGAGAAAACTTTTTCCATAATTCAGCTGCTATTTCGTGTGGTGTGCGGGGTGTGGTATGCAACAGTGTTAATATCTTCCCTCTGTACAGTCTGCGGGGAATTCCTTTCCGTGACGGTTCGCGTTTTTTTTCACGCGTAACGGACTGCCTGAACAATGGCGAGAATGCTGAACGACAGTATTGTTGAACCGGACACTCAGCGCAGTGCGGACGACGTGACGTGCATACCAGCGAACCAAAATCCATCAGCGCCTGATTCCAATCGTACGCACGATGTGCAGGTAGCAGTTGCTCGGCAAGTTTCCATGCTTCGTTATCTGATACCATCTCATGTGGAATCTTCACTTCATTCCGCCATCGCGTTAAAATTCTTTTCACATTAACGTCAACAACGGGAACAGATTTCCCAAACGCAAAGCAGGCAATGGCGTACGCCGTATATTTCCCGATGCCGGGAAGTCTCTGCAATTCTTCGGGATTGTTCGGTAATTGTGACCGGTATTGAGTAACAACGTACCGAGCTAATTCCTGTAAACGGATGGCACGATTGTTATATCCCAACCCTGCCCACGCACGCAACGCGTCACCGCGGGAAGCACGAGTTAGAGACCTGAAGGTAGGGAACTTTTTCAGCCAGCGTTTATAGAAACCAACAACGCGGTGTGCCTGAGTTTGTTGAAGCATGATTTCTGAAACAAGAATGTTGTACGGCTTGTGCGTTGACCGCCACGGAAATGATCGACGATGGACAGAGTACCACTGCAACAGGGGTTTGTGAAAACAGGCGGGAGAACATTGTGTGCGTGTCTTGGACCGGAATGCTGTCTCACTCATCTTTCAACACAAATCCTTGACCGTACACGGTTTGAATCAGCTTCTTATCAAATTCTTTGTCGATGGAATTGCGGAGGTAGTTGATGTAAACATCAACAAAATTTGTTCCGGCATCAAAAGTATGCCCCCAGACATCTTCTGCTATTTGTTTTCGGGAAACAACTTTTGATTTGTTCCGGATCATATACTCCAACAATGCAAATTCTTTGGGACTCAATTCAATTTCTTTACCGGCGCGAAAAACTTTACGTGTAACCAAATCCATTTCAAGATCGGCAACTGTTAATTTTAACGATTCGCCGGTACTGGCAACACGCCGCAACAGGGCTTCGATTCTTGCAATCAATTCTTTCATGTCGAACGGTTTGGCAAGGTAATCATCCGCACCGAGTTTTAGCCCCTTCACCTTGTCTTCCACGGCATTTAATCCTGAGAGGATAAGAACGGGAGGGTGTGCCGATCGTTTTCGTAATTCTTTTAGCACTTCAAATCCGGATTTGCGCGGTAACGACAAATCGAGTACGACCAGATCATACTCGTTTTCAAGTAACTTTTGAGAGGCCATCTCCCCATCGTACGCAAGATCGACCGAAAACATTTTTGAGAGACGCCGTTCAACCAGCATGGCAATGTTTTTATGATCTTCTACGACAAGAATACGTTTCAGATGTTCACCTTGAGTTTGCACAATGTATTATTTCAACAAAGTTGTAAGAAAACGTTCCTTTATTATTCCCCATTCGTCATCTACAATACTATAGTACACCGTGTCACGAATTCTGCCGGTGGCAGTAATCGCATGCTTTCGGAAAATTCCTTCTTCTGTTGCGCCAATTCGGCGCAGGGCTGCACGTGATTGCTCATTGAGTACATCAGTCTTAAATTCAACCCGAATGCACTGCCATACCTCAAAGGCATGCCGTAGCATAAGAAATTTTGCCTCAGTATTCAATCCCGTTCGTTGCCATTGTTTGGCAAGCCATGTCCAACCGATTTCAACCCTTTTATTACTTCGGTCAATGTTGCCAAAGCGAGTGCTACCAACGACGGTTTTTGACGCTTGCTCAATAATTGCGAATGGAAGTGCCTTTCCGTTACGTTGTTCATCAAGCGCGTTTTCAACATATCGAGCCACATCTTCTATTGTGCGAAGGTTGTTCAAACCGAATTGCCACAGTCCGCCGTCAAAAGCAACGTTACACAACGCCTCAGTATGATCGCTCGATAACGGTTCAAGTCTGACGAGTTTCCCTTGCAAAGTCAATGGCTGAACAATCATGAGTTAATATTTGAAAAAAAACTACAGAATACAACGTTAAAGGAAAAGTTTTTTGAAAGGTGTATGAGATTTTCGTATATTTGTCGTACAAGTGTTGGCGCCAGTTGACATAGTCAACCCGTCGGGAGGCAGTTTGGAATGTGATGAAAATTGGTCCCGTAGCTCAGCTGGATAGAGCAACAGCCTTCTAAGCTGTGGGTCGCCCGTTCGAATCGGGCCGGGATCGCTCGGAATTAGTAATAGCAAACATCTGAAAAATTCATCCGAAGGAACCTTCGGATGAGTCCGTCATAGTGAACCCACCTGAAGGGCAAAGTCGGGCAAACCCAGTCGAACCATGATTCGTCACACTTCGACTTCCTGCCCGTCACTTCGTTTTTGCTGGCGGGCCTGTCCGACTGCGTTCGTCAGGCGGGCCTGCCTGCCGTCAGGCGGGCGCTCAGTGTGACTTTTGCCTGCTTATAAACAATTTTTTAGAATACTGTACTTCTTCCCTGTAAGTTGCCTGTTCTCCACTCTTTACAGGTGGAGAAGATTTGCTACAAAAATACTCAATGTAGTTTTTAGAAGTCGTAACCTCAGTTTTTTATCTTATCTTAGCTACCTTTCCATATACAACAACTGCTAATCAATAGCTTATCTTTTCTTTCATAAAGAGCGTTGTCGAGCTGTTAGCCTCTGTCTTTTGTAGAAATGTAAAAATCAACCATCATAAATTGCTCAAATTCCATAAAAATAGGAGGCTTTTCACTGGAATGAATATTGAAGTTCCTGATGTAACAACGTACAAGGAAAACATCATGAACACTGTAGAAAGCATCATTCCTCAACGTTCTTCTATCGAAGAACTTTATAAACAATCGAAGTATTTTACCAATCAGTGGCCATTGCAGTACTTTTGCGATGCAATGTCGGAAGCGGTAGCAGTGCTAAATCAAAACCAGCAAATTGTTTTTTGCAATAATGCACTCATCTCATTTTTGGATGCTGTCAACACCAATGATGTTATTGGAAAAAAGCTTGGCGAAGCGCTGCGATGTGTTTATGCCCGAGAATCAAAGTATGGTTGTGGCGGAGCAGAGGCGTGTTCCATGTGTGGATTGTATCGGGCTATCATGAAAAGTCAAAAAGGGAATGCAAGCAAGGAAGAATGCAGCATTATTCGAGATTCCGACTGCGGAGCTATCGATCTTAAGGTCAGCACTGCTCCTCTTACCATGGAAGACCAACTGTTCACAATTTGCACTATGACGGATATCAGTGCGGACAAAAAACGCAAAACATTGGAAAGCGTGTTTTTCCACGACGTGCTCAACGTTCTGAGTGGGTTGGTAGGATATACCGAATTATTACCGCACGCCACACCAGAAGAGATGAAAGAATTTGCCTTAACAATACGCGACTTGAGTCTTGAATTAACAGAACAAATTGAAGCACAACATGAATTGACAAAGGCAGAACACAATGAATATGTGGTACACGTTGAAGGAATTCATTCGCTATCGTTACTCGAATCGGTACGTGCCACGTATGCAAAACAAGCTGCGGCGCAAAACAAACAAATCGTCATTCATCCGGATTCCGAAGATTTTATCTGTGCAAGTGACGAACATCTGTTAAAGCGTATACTTCGAAATCTGACAAAGAATGCACTTGAAGCAACTTATGAATTTGACACGGTAACCATCGGATGTTCACGAAAGGAAAACATCGTGCAGTTTTGGGTACACAACCCGTCTGTGATGCCGAAAGATGTGCAGTTACGAATTTTCCAACGTTCATTTTCAACAAAAGGTGAGGGACGTGGTTTTGGCACCTACAGTGTTAAATTATTCACCGAGCGGTATTTAAAAGGGCATGTCACTTTCTCCTCCAATATTGAGGATGGAACAACATTCACGGTAACAATTCCGGCCACTTTGTTTGAAGAAGATACACAAACCTTGCTTCCCTTGTTCACCTCAGCAAATACACAATAAAAAAATAACGACCAGTATGGAGGCTGGTCGTTATATTTTTTATCCATTTCGACGGTTTTACTCATCAATGAGGATTCGACGATGGTCTTCCCGGAGAATCGAACGTTGATGAAATATTGTCCAAAATCTGCGTGCGGGCTTGTACCTCATTCAACTTCTTCATGATATTGATAATATTTTCGCTGCTGCGGCGGGCAAGCGTTCGCATAAACTCTTTAATGTCGGCATCATCGCACTGTTGAATAACTTCTTCAGAAAACCGAACCATGGCGGTTTCCATGTTGAGCGCTTTGGTCAACGCTGTGCAGGTATTGCGGCACGGGTGCTCACATAAAAAGGAATATTCATTCATCGTGTTACTCCTTTCCTACGCTGGCTAAATGTGTTCGGCCGACAGCTCAACTCGTTGAGGCGAAGCAACATGTTGCGCCGCAAACTGTTGACCCCGGCGCAGCGCTTCTTCATTCAACGGAATGAGATGATGATGCCGCTCGGGCAAAACTTCTCGTAATGCCAACAGTACGTTGTCGATTGTAACAATGGGTCTTCGTTCCAAAAATGCGCCGAGCAAAATCATATTGGCAACTTGTCTTTTCCCCATATTCGTTGCGGTCTCCGTCGCCGGTATCATCAATATGTCAAGATCGGTGCGAGTGCAGGGTGTAACGATGGTTGATTGTTCGCACAACAGCAATCCGCCCGGTTTTATTCTCGACGCAAATTTATCGAGTGAAGGTTGATTCAAAACGACGCCGCTGTCGAAAGTGGTGACAATCGGTGAACTAACATTCTTTGTTGAAACAATGACAATACAATTGGCGGTACCGCCGCGCATTTCCGGCCCGTAGGAGGGCATCCAACTGACTTCTTTCCCCTCTTTCATTGCGGAATAGGCAATGAACTGACCCATTGAAAGAACACCCTGCCCGCCAAAACCGGCAATAATAATTTCGTGTGTTTGGTTCATAACAACCTCTGAAATTTAGATTTTCCAAATCCTGAAGAGGTGGAAAATTTGTCTTTCACAACAGACATGGATCTCTGTCTTCCCAATACTATTTCAACTCCTGCGGCACTTTAATATCGCCCGGTGGAAAGTACGGAAACATGTTTTTCTCCATCCACTCATTCGCCTCTAACGGAGTCATCTTCCATCCCGAAGGACAATTGGAAACGACTTCAATGAAGCATGTCCCTTTTTTCTGCTTTTGTGCTTTCAATGAAAAGGTAATTGCCTTTTTTAATTTTCGTACCGCTGCCGCAGTATGCACAGATTGTCTTGTCACATAATACGCGCCGGGAAGATTAGCGATAAGTTCTGTCATCTTAATTGGCGTACCCATTGTTGCACAGTCTCTGCCGTACGGCGAAGTTGAAGTTTTCATTCCGGCAAGTGTAGTCGGCGCCATTTGTCCGCCGGTCATTCCGTAAATGCCGTTGTTGATAAACACAATTAATATATTTTCTCCCCGATTAACGGTGTGAATTGTTTCTGCCGTGCCTATTGCGGCAAGATCGCCATCGCCTTGATAGGAGAAAACATATTTATCAGGAAGCACACGTCGAATGCCGGTGGCAACTGCACTGGCGCGACCATGTGCCGCCTCCTGCATATCAATGTTCATATACATATAGGCAAACACCGAGCAACCGACCGGCGCAACTCCAATCGTATCTTCAACAATGCCGAGTTCCTCAATAACTTCCATAAGGATTTTATGTACTACCCCATGCCCACACCCCGGACAGTAGTGCATTACTGTGTCGGTTAGTGTTGACGGTTTTGAATAGACAAGTTCCATTGAATCAATCATCGTTTCCATTACTCACCCCACTTCTCTACGAGTTGACGACCCGTTGAGTTGTCAACCTGATGAACAAGATGATGTTTTTCTGCCAGCGCCTCTATTTCAAGAAGAATATCTTCCGGTGTAGGGATCATACCTCCCATGCGCCCTCTGAAATAGACCGGCGATTTTCCATTCACAGCAAGCCGCACATCTTCCACCATCTGACCAGCATTCATTTCAACAGTGAGGAAAACTCTGTTCGGAGTGGCTAATGATGCAATAATATCGTACGGAAAGGGATACAATGTAATGGGGCGAACCACGCCAACGCGTAACCCCTTTTCAATCGCTATATCCATCGCTTTGGTGCAGATGCGGGCTGTCAATCCGAATGCTACAAGAAGAATATCTGCATCTTTTACGTTGAACAGTTCATACCGTTCTTCCGCACGCAGTTTTCTGTACTTATCCTGCAGATGAAGATTGATCATTTCCATCTTATCTGGCTCCAAGTGCAGTGTGGTAATAATATTTCGTTCGCGGAATTTTGGTTTGCCTGTGGTTGCCCATGTCGGTACCGAATGCGGCAAAGAACCTTCTTTCGGCAGATAGACTTTTTCCATCATTTGTCCAATGGCGCCGTCGGCAAGAATCATCGCGGGCATGCGATATTCTTCCGCAAGACGAAATCCTTCAAAGACAAAGTCCGCCATTTCCTGCACCGAATTTGGCGCAAGAACAATAATGTGATAATCGCCGTGTCCGCCTCCTTTTGTTGCCTGAAAGTAATCTCCTTGCGACGGTTGAATCGTTCCGAGTCCCGGACCGCCACGCTGTACATTTACAATTAAGCAGGGAATTTCTGCCGCGGCAATGTACGAAATACCTTCTTGCATCAAACTAATTCCCGGGCTTGATGACGATGTCATTACTCTCGCGCCGGCGCCTCCGGCTCCATAAATCATGTTGATTGAGGCAACTTCGCTTTCCGCCTGAAGGATGACCGCTTTTGATCTTTTCGGTACATGTTCGGACAGATATTCGAGAATTTCCGATTGCGGCGTGATGGGGTATCCGAAGTACGCCTGCAACCCTGCTCTGATCGCCGCTTCAGCAAGTGCTTCGTTTCCTTTCATTAACTTCGGCGTTTCGTCATGCTGTATTGCCATGGTATTTCTCCGGATTAAATTATACAGGTTGAACAGCGGCTGACAGTGTCGTAGTGCGTTTGGGAGATTTTGCCTGACGGTACACCGTGATCGCCGAATCTGGACAGACCAGAGCGCAGTTAATGCAACCGGTGCAGTTATTCAATACCAACTCGGCGTACCGATATCCTTTGCGATTGATGGACGAGGAGAGTGCAAGACTTTTTTGAGGACAAGCGGCTATGCAAAGTTCGCAACCCTTGCAAATTTCTGTGGCAATGATAACCGTTCCGGTAATCATGATTGCCTCCATTAATAATTGTTCTTCTTTGTTTGCTTCAATTACTATACCAGAGACAAAAACGATTGATTTACTGTGAAATTAAAAGAAAGCAGAAAGAGAAATTTGCAATAGTGGGAAGATGAAAAAAATCTATTCTTATTCTATCAAATTGTATGGAAATTCGACAGCAAGAAAATAAAAACTCCGCTCGTCGCTGATGAAAAACTAAACAGAGAAAA
>JBFMDF010000072.1:0-8908 GCA_040753935.1 Bacteroidota bacterium
CGCAACAAATCGGCGGCAGGCGTGTTAAAAAAATTCTATCAAAGGAAGCGATTGAATGCATGATTGAACTTAAAAATCTTACTAAAAAATTCGGTTCATTTACTGCTGTTGATAACGTGTCGTTGCAAATTCCTTCGGGTGAATTTTTCGGTTTTCTCGGTCCCAACGGTGCAGGAAAAACAACAACGATTAAGATGATGACTGGTTTGTTTACTCCAACGTCGGGACAAATTATCATCAACGGGTATGATGTTGTGAAACAGCCGCTCGAGGCAAAAGCAACGTTCGGGTATATTCCGGATCATCCATACTTGTACGATAAGTTGACCGGGCGAGAATTCATCTACTACGTCGGCGGGTTGTATAAGATGAAGAAGGAAGAACTGAAAGAAAGCGTCGAGCGCGTTATCGATCTTCTTGAAATTGCCGGTTGGGTTGACAACAGAACCGAGGAGTATTCGCAGGGGATGCGCCAGCGCATTACTTTTGCCGCAGCGTTTGTTCATAATCCGAAAACCATCATCATCGATGAACCGATGGTTGGCCTCGATCCTCGCAGTGCACGAATTGTGAAAGACACACTGAAGCAAAAGGCGAGAGAAGGAGTTTCCATTTTTATGTCCACCCATATTTTGGAGATGGTAGAGGAACTCTGCGACCGTATCGCCATTATCCATAAAGGGAAAATTATCTTCCTCGACACCAAAGAAAATCTTCACATCCACAAATCGCGATACGACGGAAAGCTCGAATCCGTTTTTCTTGAACTTACAAAGGAATCTGCTGAATGAACTTCTTCAATGCTTTTCTCCGAATTATTGAACGTGCCGGCAACGCCTTGCCGCATCCCGTTTCCATTTTTGCCATACTCGCCGGTCTTGTGATTGTGCTTTCTGCCATTGGTAGTTGGGCTGAGTTGTCTGTTGTGCATCCCGGTACCGGCAAAACAATTACGGTTGTCAATCTTCTGTCGGTGCAGGGAATGCATCGTATCTTGACAAACACAGTGACGAACTTTACCGGGTTTGCTCCATTGGGAACGGTGTTGGTGGCAATGATCGGTATCGGTATCGCCGAATACAGTGGATTAATTAGTGCCTTGATGAGACTGCTTGTGCTCTCCGCTCCGAAACACATGCTAACGGCAGTTGTTGTATTTGCCGGAATTATGTCGAACGTAGCGAGTGAAATTGGTTACGTATTACTTATTCCATTAGCAGCAATGATTTTTCTAGCCGCAGGACGAAATCCGATTGCCGGTTTGGCGGCGGCTTTTGCCGGCGTGTCAGGAGGATACAGCGCTAATCTTTTGTTAGGAACTGTTGATCCTCTTCTGGCGGGTCTTTCCACAGAAGCAGCAAAAATTATTGATCCAACCTATGTAGTAAACCCGGCGGCAAATTACTACTTCATGTTTGCCTCTACGTTTATTTTAACCATAGCCGGTACTTTGACAACAGAAAAAATTATCGTTCCTCGATTAGGTCCTTATGCCGACGAAGAGAAACCGGAAGAGTTAAAACGGTTGAGCACCGATGAAAAGCGCGGATTAGTGTATGCATTGATAACAACCATTGCCCTAGTCGTGCTTATTCTGACTGGTCTTGTTCCTAAAAATGGTTTCTTCAGAAGTTCTGATGGCGATATTCTCCATTCTCCATTGATGTCGGGAATAGTTACCTTCATTTTCTTCAGTGCATTGCTGACTGGTTTGGCGTACGGTATTGGTGCAAAAACAATACGCAAAGATACCGATGTGATGAAGGGAATGGGAAAATCGATAGAAACGCTGGGAAGTTACATTGTTATTGTTTTTTTTGCCGCACAGTTTGTGGCGTATTTCAATTGGACAAATTTAGGTTTGGTTCTTGCCGTGAAAGGAGCAGAAGGACTCAAGATGCTCGGTCTTGGCCCGATTCCTTTAATGATCAGTTTCGTTCTTATTTCCGCTACCATTAATCTGTTGATGGGAAGTGCGTCGGCAAAATGGGCGTTGATGGCTCCTGTTTTTATTCCAATGTTTATGCTGCTGGGGTATGCACCGGAATTTACGCAAGCGGCTTATCGTATTGGAGATAGTGTAACAAACATCATTTCTCCGACTATGTCGTACTTTGCGTACATCATTGCATTGTTACAACGGTACGACAAGTCCGCGGGTATGGGGACGCTCATTGCGACGATGCTTCCGTACACCATCATTTTCTTAATCAGTTGGCTGGTTTTATTGGTTATCTGGATGATTGTTGAACTTCCATTCGGTCCCGGCTCTAAACTCTACCTTACACAATGACGACGCTGTTTCACATCCTATGGTATAAAAATCTGATGTTCTGGAAGTTATCCACGAGGCAGAATGTTGGAACGTTGGTGAAAAATGTCGGTTCGCTTGTTGTGTTTGGGTCCTTTGCGGTAGGAGCATTTTATTTTTCAAACTTCGTTACGGCGTACTTACTGGAAAACGTTCGTATCGGTTTGTTTTTGTTCCATCGCTTCGTGGGAATGCTTCTTTTCGTTTTCTTTATCACGATTAATCTCGGCAACATGGTGGTGTCGTTCTCTACATTATACCGCTCGCCGGAAGTGCATTTCTTATTGTCTTCGCCGGTTTCTTTTTTGAACATCTTCACGATAAAATTTCTGGACAACTTTTTCTACAGTTCTGGTACGCTCTTCATGGTCGGATTTTCGGTACTGCTTGGGTACGGCGTCTATTTTCATTATCCGTGGCACTTTTATCTGCTGATGATGTTTGGCGTGTTGATTCCGTTCATGTTCCTAGCGGCGTGCATTGCGGTGATTGTTTTGTTGGTGCTGATGAAACTTGCTTCAGTGGTCAATTTCAGAATTTTGATTGCTGTCATTGTACTGTTCTATATCGGTCAGGTGTACGTCTATTTTACGGTCACCAGCCCCGTCCATCTTGTTCAGGAGGTGATGAAGTATTATCCGTATGTTGACCTGTACTTCGGTTCGCTCGATCCAACGTTTGTGAAATTCCTCCCGAACTTTTGGGTGTCGGAAATTCTATACTTCTATGTACACCAAAACTTTACGGCGGTCAACGGCTATGTAGCCCTGCTGGTGCTTTCCACCGCCGGCGTGGTTATTATTGTATTGCTGATTGCCAGCGTGTCGTTTTACTCTACATGGTTGACGTCGTTGTCATTGAAGTCGTCAACAGTGCGTCGCTCTGTCGGCACGGAATCATTTTTTTCGTTTCATAAACATTCGTTCTTTTCACCGCAAACGGAAGTGCTGTTGAAAAAAGAATTCTGGCAGTTCGTGCGCGAGCCGAGCCAATGGATCCACTTTGTAGTGATGATGGCATTACTCATCATCTTTCTGTCGAGTGTCAGCACGCTAAACATTCGACTGGAGTCGCCGGAATTGAAAGCGGTAGTGTACCTCGTGGTCTTCATCTTCAATATTTTCTTGATCAACTCCATTGCGCTGCGGTTCGGATTCCCGATGATCAGTCTGGAAGGAAATGCCTATTGGTCTGTACGGAGCGCGCCGGTATCGCTGCAAAAAATCTACTGGGTGAAATTTGGAATCGTTATTGCATTCCTTGGAACGCTCAGCATCATCATCGCATTTCTCTCGAACATCCCGTATCTTTTCACACGGAAAACATTTGTGGAGGGAACGAACATTCTTGCCTACATCACGCCGCATTACGCCGTCAAACAACTGGCGTATTTTTCAATCGCCGTAACGCCGATAGTGACAGTTGCTCTCGCCAGTCTCAACTTCGGACTCGGGTCGGTGTATGCAAGTTTTACCGAGAAGAATCCTATTCGCATCGCATCGTCGCAAGGGGCAACCATGACGTTTTTGATCAGCGTGGTGTACTTGGTGTTTCTCTTGGCAATTTACTATTTTCCGACATTGATGCTGTTCAATACGGAGGTGAAAAATCTTCCGATTGATTGGTATGCGTTGAGAGTTGTCTTCATCATCATCGCGTTGTTGTCGCTTTCCATTGCAGGTTTTTCGCATCTGCTCGGTCTTCGTTCATTGAACAGAGATAACTGATGAAAACCGTTCTTACGTTTTTTTTCACGTGCATCGTTTTTCTTTCCGCACAGGACGTTGACGTGTACTGGAACCGCTCTGCAGAAGAATTTTTTCTGCTGGGGATGAGGCAGTACGCTCAGAAAGACTACAAGGCGGCGCTGCAGTCGTTTCACAATGCTATACTCAGCGGTTCAATGAATCACCGCATCACGGCTTCCACGATTATGAAGGCGAAAACATTGTACGCGCTGAAACAGTATTCCCACGCCATTGCCGTGTGTGATTCATTGCTTGCGCAGTTTCCCTCCAGCGCCTATCGTGAAGATGCGCTTTTTACGCGGGGAATGTGCTTCTATAATCAATCCGAATATCTTCGGGCTGTTGCAGAGATGGAATCGGTACTTGCGATTGCTCAGCAAAGAAAAAATCTGGAACATGCGGGGAAAATGATCGAACACATTGCCTCGGAATTTCTTACTGACAGGGAACTTGATTCGCTTCTTCAAACAACACACACCAACGCCCTTACTCAGCGCTTCAGCATCATCCGCGCTGAACGATATTTTTCTGCCGGTGATCTTGAACGGGCAAAACAATGTGTTGACAAGATTGATACGCTGGCGCTCGATCAAACGTTTCGGTTGAGAGTTCATCAATTACGCGGACGGATTGAACGCGGAAACCTTGTCAAGGTGGGCGTGTTGCTTCCCTTGTTTTCTTCCAAACCGGTTGAAACGCGTGAGAAAAAAATTGCCGTTGAGGTGTTAGAAGGAATACAATTAGCGCTTGCCGAGTATGAAGAAAATCTTGCGCCGGGTCAGGTCAACATCGAATTATCGATACGCAATTCCGAACGCCGCGCCGATAGCATCCGTGCGGCATTAACCTCGTTTGCCGATGATGATGATATTGTTGCCGTCATTGGACCGATTTTCAGCGATGAAACGATGGCGGCAGCGACTGTTTCGCGGGATTTTGATCTTCCCATTATTTCACCAACCGCGACTGACGATAGTATTGCGACGGTGAGCGACTATATCTTTCTTGCCAATGCTACCGGCGGAATGCGAGGGAAAATACTTGCGCAGTATGCTGCGCAGGAACTCGGAGCAAAAAAAATTGCCGTACTCGCTTCTGATGCGCCGTTTTCGAAAACGCAGGCAGATTCGTTTGTTGCGGAAATTCGGCGTTTGGGCGCTTCCGTTGTTATCGATCGGCGATATGCGAGAGGAGCAGTTGACTTGCGAGAGCATTTCAAAGCGATACGGAAAGTTGCCGCTGAACAATCGCCGGAGTACATTGTACAATTCAAAGGAAAAATTAATGCGGCAGATGTTACCAGAATACTGTTGTCGTACGGCATTCGCGCATCGACGATCGATTCCGTACTTGCACGGAGCGGCGAACTGAATCTCACTGCGCTGATTGGTGAAAAAGCGAAGGAACTCGCCGATACACTGAAACTGCCGTACAAAAAACAACTGCCGTTTGTCGATAGTCTGCACTATCCGGTGTCGTCCATTGATGTTCTCTTCAGCCCTATATTTTCAAGTCAGCAAATCGGTGTTGTGTCGTCGCAACTGGCATACTATAACATTACAACAACACTTCTCGGCACGAGCGAATGGTACAATCCGTATGAACTGGACATGAATCGACGTTACGCCGACGGTGCGATTTTTGGAAGCGACCGATGGATTGAACAGAATGACAACACGAAACGGATTTTGACCAGATATGCCCAACAATACAACAAACAGGCGAGCGATAATGTGCTGTTCGGGTTCGATGTGATGTCGATGGTGATTCAACTGTTGAACAACGGTGCGTTGACGCGCGAACAAATGAAAGAAGCGCTCATCAGTGCCGGACGCTTCAACGGTATCCGAAACTCAATTTCGTTTACTCCGCACAGAGTTAACGGCAGTTTGAGCATTCTTCAGTACCAGGATGGCAAGGTCACAAAACTTCAAACGTACGTGTACAAAGTACAATGAACGAGTCATTCTCACACGAACCGTCGCTGCAGTATACGCCGATTAACAAGTGGCCCGAAGATGAACGTCCGCGTGAAAAACTGATGAAACACGGCGCCGCTTCGTTGTCGGATTCCGAGTTGCTGGCGATTCTCATCAACACCGGCAGTGGAAAACTCTCGGCCCTCGATCTCGCAAAAAAACTCCTGCGGGAATATCGCTCCATCAGGAACCTTGCGGGGCTTTCCGTTGCCGATTTGAAACAGCAAAAATTCAAAGGAATAGGAAAAGTGAAAGCGGCAAAGCTTGCCGCCGCATTTGAAATTGCTCGCCGGCTTGCTTCAACACCGAAAGATGACACGGCACCCATCCGCACGCCCGATGACGTAGCGCAACGGTACGGGGCTCAATTACGCGACCTCAAACAGGAAGTGTTCATGGTTATTTGCTTGAGCAGTGCGAACAAAGTCATACAAGAACGGACAATTACCAAAGGATTGCTGAACTCGTCTCTCACACATCCGCGCGAAGTATTTCGCGAGGCAATTTTGGAAAATGCGGCAAGCGTTATTCTTCTTCACAATCATCCCAGCGGAAACAAAGAACCGAGCCGCGAAGACATCCAGATTACCAAACAGTTGGTGGAAGCAGGAAAAATTATCGGCATTGAAGTGCACGACCACATCATTATCGCCGGCGATAACTACACGAGTATGATGGAGAGAGGGTTGATGTGAGTTGAAAATTGCAGAGAAAGAGAGAAAGATAGTAGTGCATGATGTTGGCAACGTTTTTTTGGATATAGAAATCAAAATCAATTTTTTGCACTTTATGGAGAGCAATGATGACGGCGCTGTATTCCGACACGCATCCTAAAATGGAAGCCCTGCAAATCCAATTGTGGCGGCAGGCGAGTCCCACACATAAGATGAATATGCTGGCGCAGTTGAATGCTTCCGCCCGTATGCTGGCGCTGACAGGTTTACGCTCTCGCTATCCACACGCCAGCGAAGCCGAACTGCGCCGTAAACTGGCGGGGTTGTTGTTGGGGGAAGAATTGGCGCGCAAAGTGTATGGAGACTTTCCTCATGCACAATGAACCTGTGGAAGTTACGCTTAAAGTAACGAACGTTCTCGAAAAACTTGGCGTTCCTTATCTCATTACCGGCTCACTTGCCAGCGCGCTCTACGGCATGGTGCGCACCACGCAAGACTCAGATATTGTAGCGGAAATGCGGTCTGAACATCGCGTTCCTTTTGTTGCCGCTCTGCACGATGAGTTTTATGTCGATGGCGAGATGATAGCCGACGCCATTCAGCGGCATTCCAGTTTCAACCTTATTCACCGCGAAAGCATGTTCAAAGTGGACGTGTTCATTCCGCATCCGCGTCCTTTTCTGCAATCCCAACTCAACCGCGCGCAACGGCAGACGTTTACTTTCGGAAGTGAAGTCAGCGCGAAGTTTGCCAGCCCGGAAGATACGATTCTTTCCAAACTGGAATGGTATCGGCTGGGCAGTGAAGTCTCCGAAAGACAATGGCGCGACATCCTCGGCGTAATGAAAACCCGCGCGGGCGAACTTGACCTTGACTATCTGCGGAAATGGGCAGGCGAACTTAATGTCACCGACTTGTTAGAACGCGCGTTGAAGGAGGCGGAGTAAAAACTATGCCCGAACAATTTTTCTATGAGCGCCTCACCTCAGCATCAAGCGTGAGTCTTCTAACAAGGGAAACTCCGGGGTACCAAACAGTTGAGGAAAAATTATCGGCATTGAAGTGCACGACCACATCATTATCGCCGGCGATGACTACACAAGTATGATGGAGAGAGGGTTGATATGAAAAGATTTTTATTACCATAGCACCATGATAATACGAATTAGCCATATCGGTATTGCAGTTAAAGATTTGGGATTATCTTCCGAAATCTTCTCTAAAATTTTTGAATTACCTAATCCTGACGTTGAGCATGTCCCTCAGCAAAAGGCAACCATCGCATTCTATCCCATTGGCGAAAGTTCATGTGAATTAATTGAATCAACATCTGCAGATTCCGTCATTTCAAAATTTATCGAAAAGCGCGGTGAGGGAATTCATCACATCTGTTTAGAGGTTGATAATATTAGAGCCGAAATTGCCCGATTGAAGCAACACGGATTTCAATTTGTCAATGACCAGCCGAGCGAAGGAGGAGACGGATACCTTGTAGCATTTCTTCATCCCAAATCAACCAACGGCGTGTTGATTGAATTGGCGGAGAAAATGTGAATATCTGGTGGCCGCGACCTTCAGGTAACGTACTATGAAACGTAAACGCGGGCTACACAGTGAACAATGCAAAACACCCCCATTCAAATATCATTTATTGATCGGTTAGATTTGCAGGATAAGTTGGATCATTTGCCAACCTTCCCCGGCGTGTATCAATTCAAGAATAAGGAAGGACACATTCTTTACGTTGGCAAAGCGGTAAATTTGCGCAATCGTGTGAGGCAGTATTTTCATACTTCGCGCGGACACGATCCGCGCATCGCCTCCATGGTTGCTAAAATTTCTGATTTGGAAATTATCACCACCGACTCTGAAGTAGAAGCGCTCATTCTCGAAGCCAATCTCATTAAACTTCACAAGCCGCGCTACAACGTCAATCTGAAAGATGACAAATCGTATCCGTACATTGTTATTACCAAAGAGCCGTATCCGCGTGTGTTTGTATCGCGCCGCTTTAACCGAAAAGAAGTGCAACTCTTCGGTCCCTACACCGACGTACATACTATGCGTGCCGCATTAAAGACGGTGAGGGATATTTTCAGAATTCGCAGTTGCAATTTCTTTATTGATGACGACTTCATTGCTAAGAAGAAAACGCGCGTCTGTCTCGACTACCACATAAAAAAATGCGACGGTCC
>JBFMDF010000073.1:0-8888 GCA_040753935.1 Bacteroidota bacterium
AAACCTTCGCAAGGTTTCTTATTATGGAACGCACATCACGAGAATATCAAACCGGCTGGGTCGTTTCCCTTCTCCTTCACGCACTGCTTGCAGTGATGATGATGTATATTACCGTCCGTCAGTACATTCCCGAACCGCAATTTGTGGAGATGACCTGGGGAATGTTAACCTCGCGCAACTCGCCGATTCCTGAAATTCCTGCCGCCGAACAAGCTGCACGCCAGAGCTCCGTAAGCGAAGGTTCTCTGGAGGAATCGATGAACCTTCCTTCGCGGAAATTTCTCGATTTGTCTGATGAGGTGATTTCGTTACGCGACAAAAAAAAGGCAGTCACTGCTGAAAATCCCATCGCTTCAACGCGTGCAGGAAAAATGTCTCCTAGCGAACAGCGGTCAACCATTGTTTCCGACGGACAGAGCGCTCATGAACAAACAGCCGGCAAATCAACCAGCCGCTCAACAACACAGGTCGCAGTGCCGTTCGGCTCCGGAACTGATGCCGGTGGATTAGGAGAAAATATTTCAATGGTGGTGCAATGGGCAGGTGGTGGCAGTAGAAAACTTCTTGTCGGTGATGTGCCGTCGTATCCTGCCGGTGTTAATATCTCTGCACAAATAAAGTTAAAGGTGATCGTCCTCCCTGATGGCAGCGTCAAATCCGTTGCCCCTGCTCAAAAAGGAAACACCCGATTAGAGAATGCCGCAATAGCAAAAGTAAAACTTTGGCAGTTCGAACCTCTCCTCAGTGCACAGCCACAGGTTGAACAACTCTGTACCGTGACGTTTAATTTTACGTTGAAGTGAGTAGATATTCACCGCTGTAACAATCTGATTCATCTTTCCCCAATTCTCCCGTGAAGTTTCGCCGAAAATTTTGTATTCTGGAGTTATGACAAGCGTATTAGCGGCATATTTCAGAACTACCAGAGTGCAGGTTGCAGGGCTGTTGTATTTTCTTATTGCCGGTGTTCTTACGCAGGTTCCCCTGTTCAATTATCTTGGCTACGAGTTTTCTGCCGCGATGACCATCCCATCTGCACTCATCAGCGGTATTCTCACACTTCAATTCTTGAATGACCATCGCACTAAACCACTAACAGGAAGAACGTGGCTGTATATTATCGGTGACTATCTGCACGTCAACTTTCTGTTATTACTGATTCCTCTTGCGGTGATATTGTTAAACGCCCTTGTCGTTAAGAATTGTAATTTCATCAAAGGATTTTCCTACTACCTGTTACTGCCGATTGTGACGATGATTTTTTCTGTGTCGCTCGCGTTGGTTATTGGTTTATTCTTTAAGAAAGGGAAAACACTTTTTGTTTTTCTTGTAGGAGCCTTGCTCAGTCATATCGTCGTTGTTACCTACCTCCAGCCGCAGTTGTTCGCGTATAATTTCATTTTGGGATATTTCCCCGGCATTACGTACGACGAAGCCATTGGAAACAAATGGACGCTGATCACGTACCGCATGTTTACACTAATTGCTTCGTTGATGCTGATTGCATTGTTTAGCGTGGGATATCGTGTAGTATCTCCGAACAATTCGGTAAGGCAGAATCTTTCTGCATTGTTCGGAACGGTCAACACACATAAAACATTATGGATGTGTATTGCTGTCGCTGCTCTTACGCTTCTGATCGGCCATCTTTACAGGTCTGATGTAGGAATCGAACATTCTGCGACTGATATTCAACGTCAGTTGGGGCGGCGAACAGAATCCGAACACTTCATTTTCTATTACTCAGAACAAAATTATTCAATGCGGGAAATGATGCGGTTGCGTGCTGAAGCAGAATATCACTACCGTGTTGCTTCCACACGGTTAGAATTAAACAACAATCAAAAGAAAAAAATTGAAGTCTATCTGTACCCAACGGCGAAGGTTAAACAGCAGTTCATTGGTACGGCAACAACCAATATTGCCAAACCGTGGAAAAGAGAGATTCATCTTACCGCCTCAACGTTTGATGATTCTTTTCGTCACGAACTTGTTCACATTCTCGCGGCAGGTTTCGGATTTCCCGTTATTCAAGCGAGCACTCGTATGGCGCTCAATGAAGGACTTGCCGTTGCCGTTGATTGGGAAACAGGACTGTTTACACCGCACCATTATGCCGCGGCGTTGATGCGAGAAAGGTCATTGGATCATGTAGCCGAGATGTTTTCTGTTTCAGGATTTGCAACACAGCCAAGTTCGTACGCATACACAGTCAGCGGTTCGTTTTGCAAGTATTTGATTGATCGTTACGGTATTGAACGGGTGAAGCGAGCATTTCCCAATGCTAATTTCTTTTTTACTTTTGGAGAAAGTCTTGAAAGTTTGTTGAAAGATTGGATGGTGTTTTTACGAACGGTTGATGTTTCTGAACTTCCCACAGAAACGGTAAAGGCGTATTTCTTTTCTCCCTCAATATTCTACAAAACATGCGCACGCGAAGTGGCGGAAAAAAATCAGCGTGCGGTGCAGGCATTGAAGGTGAACAACTTTGAGCAGGCAGAGAAAGAGTTTACTGCATCCTATAGCGACGCTCCGAGTGCCTATGCGTTGCGAGGCATCATGCAGTCGCTGATCGCTCAGAAAAAATTTGACGCCGCACGCAAAGCGTACGAAACAGTAACCGAACAATCATTACTGCGGGTGCAACCGGCGCTATTGTATTTGTATGCCGACGCGCTGTTTTTTTGTGGTGAACGAAAACAAGCGCTTGCCGTCTATGCCCGTATCAGTGACATGAATTTCAGCGAAGGGTATATTGAGGCGTCCGCCCTGCGGCAACTGATGATACAAGAACAGATTGAGCCGGCAGTGCTGCATCGGCTGTACTACTCCGGTATCTCCGATTCGGCAAAAGTGGAGATGGTGCAGAATATGCTGACCGATCGTTCCCACAGTCAGTCTCTTGTTTATCTGTTCGGCTCGTTGTTGTGGAACAATTCGCGGCAGGAAGAAGCGATTTCTTCTTTCAAAAAATTTATCGACGTATCATCCAATTACGAATTGTTGTACTTTGCCCATAAAGCCATTGCGGCGATACAGTACGAGTTAGGAGAGTACGAACAAGCGAAGTTGCAGTACTGGCTTGCAAAAAATTATCTGTTGACAGAGTCATTAGACGAATATCTGAATGAACGAATTGAACTATGCGACGCGTTATCCTATACGGAATAATACTGTGGAGTGTTGTATGGATAGGCGGGTGTTCATCCGGTGAAGCAGTCATACAAGAGTGCTATAGTTCCGCGCAATTTAAACGGCTTGTAGCACCGGCATTTTCGTATTACGTTATGAATGTTGATGCACACGGACAGAGCCGTCTTGATCTCTATTTGCAAATGCCGTACAAAAAACTCCGTTTTCAGATGGACGGCTTTCAGTACAGCGCATCGTTTTCATATCTGTTTCTTGTCCGCGATTCCAAAGGAGAAATTGTTCAAACGAAAGAGATTGACCGCGCTGTCACCGTCCGCACGTACGAAGAGAGTGTTTCACTGCGATCGGATTTTTATTTGCAAACATTTCTTCTCCCTCCGGCTACATACACCGTTGAGGTGATTTCACGCGACAATTTATCGCAGCAGCGCTACCGTATTGTGCAGACGATTGAGGCAAAAAATTTTAGTAACTCTACAGTTTCCGCCAGTACTATTCTGTTGTTGGATACGATTGCATACGATGCCAAAGGGGTTGTTCTCCGTCCAATACTTCCCGAGTACGTTTCACTGCTGTCTGGTTCAATAGGCACTTTTCAGGAAATATACAATATCCGCGCCGGCGATACGCTTGTGGTATCAACACGGTACTGCCGACTGAAACAGCCGAGGGAAGACGAACGGAAGAAATTTACGTACTGGCTGCCGCCATACAGGATTGATGATACCGATTGTATAGCGGAGAACGAAGAAGTATATGCTTCGTGCGATTCAACGTTTATTGCAACACGAGACGGAACGCTTCAATTCATCCAATTATGTCAGCCGTTGCATGTGGGTAAAACGATTGTTCATCGGTTCATCGTGCGTCGCTCCGCTGAACGAGTTGATTCGGTTTCAACAGAATTTTCATTGTTTCGCAAAGATTCTTCAAGTAAACTTTCTCCCTCGCAAGACGAAATACTTACTGCAATGCGGTACATTCTGCGAGAACCTGAGTATGATTCGTTGGTGACAATTTCCGGCAACGAACGTTTGAAAAAAATTACTGAGTTTTGGTCTGTCCGCGGCGGAAATCAACGGAGGTTCGATTTTGAAAAACGTATCTATGAAGCAGACCAATTTTTTACCACCTGCATGGAAGGTTCGAGGACGCCGATGGGAATTGTGTACATCATCTGCGGCGTACCGGACTATGTTGACTGTCGCAGCGATCTGTATGAAACGTGGTACTACACACTTGGCGAACGTACGTACTCGGTTCAATTTCGTGCTGCGGGTAATAGAAATCGAAAGACCTATTTTGAATTGAATCCATTTTCTGTGAACGAACTGTTTTGGCAATATCACATCGATCAATGGAGGAAAAAAAATTAGTGTTTCAACGAATTCTCCTCAGCAGGATGAAATTTATCGGCGACGTTGTTCTGACAACTCCTCTTATTCACACACTGCGTGACGCTTTTCCTCATGCGTACCTTGCTTATCTCGGTGATAAAAACGCGGTATCGTTGTTAGAGCACAATCCGTACTTGGATGAAATTATTCCGTTCGATTTTTCACGGACAGATGTTCTTTATTCCTTCCAGATGTTTGCATCGTTGTATGCCAAAAAATTCGATCTTGCTATCGATCTATTCAGCAATCCTCGAAGCGCACTGTTGACATTTGCAACCCGAGCGCGAGTGAGAATTGGCGGGAACGCGAAAGGAAGAGGAAAGTTATATACCATCAGAATTCAGGATGATGGGAAGCCGAAATCGGCAATAGATTACCATTATCAATCGTTGAAACCGCTTGGGATTGAACCGAAATACGAGAAAACGGAAATCTTTCTTACCGATAAGGAACGACAAGCAGCATTTGAGTTGCTTCGTTCGTCTGGTGTAGATACTTCAAAGAGAATTGTGACACTGCATCCCGGCGGAACATGGCCTGCAAAACGGTGGCAGAAAGAAAAGTTTGCCACTGTAGCACAGCGGCTGTATGATGAGGGGTACTCGGTTATTGTTACCGGAGGAACACAGGATATGGAAGCGGTTGAATTTGTTTGTAAGAATGCGCCTGTGCGTTTTGTAGGGCATCAGTCGGTACGTACCATTGCGGCAATTCATTCTCACTGCAGCGCGGCGATATCAAACGATTGCGGCATTATGCATATTTCCGTTGCTGTGGGTACGCCGACTGTAGGGATTTTTGGTCCGGGGCAAGAACAAATTTGGTTTCCCTATGCACCGCCGCACGTGGCGCTACGCAAACACGTAGCGTGCAATCCATGCCATCTCAACGTCTGTAACCGTATCGGTGATGACTACATGGAGTGTATGAATCTTCTTTCTGTTGATGAAGTATTCCACACTGTAATGGAACGGCTGACCTCATGACTCAACACAGCAACAGTATTTCACTTCGTGGCACACTCGAAAAAATCATTTACTACAATAATGAAAATGGTTACTTCGTCGGTGTGTTCGACATACACAATGACAAGAAAACTGCTGTTGGGTACCTTCCGAATCCGCATGAGGGAAGTGAGTACTCACTAACAGGCTCGTGGATGAATCACTCAAAGTACGGCAACCAATTTGCGTTTGAATCATTCGAACAACATTTGCCCTCGACAGAATTCGGCATTGAACAATTTCTTGCCTCCGGTCTCATTAAAGGAATAGGTCCTTCTCTCGCCGCAAAAATTGTTTCCCATTTCGGCATGATGACGGTTGATATTTTGAATAACAACCCCGAACGCTTGCTGGAAATCGAAGGCATCGGGCGCAAGAAACTTGCCGGCATTATGACAGCGCTGTCGTCATTGAAGGAGATGCAGGAAGTGCTGATGTTTCTCAAGTCGCACGGCATCTCCACTTCGCATGCTATTCGGCTATACAAAACGTATGGCAACACTGTTGTCGGTGTTCTGCAAAAAAATCCGTATCAGATTATTGATGATGTGGTCGGAATCGGATTTCATATTGCTGACGAGATTGCGCGTAAAATGGGAGTGAAGGAAGAAAGTGAGTACCGACTGATTGCCGGTGTGCGATTTGTTCTTGACGATGCGTGCAGAACCGGCGGTCATTGTTTTCTGCCGCAGGAAGAGTTGGCAGAACGCGCCGCACAACTGCTTCATGTTGACGAAGCAAAGGTGAATAGAGCAATTCACAGCGCGGTGGGCAGTGGTTTTCTGGTAAAGGATGGTGAGATGGTTTTTCCAGTGCTGTTATTTACTGCGGAAGAACGTTCGGCACAACGAATTTCTCTACTGACAAAAAAAGGGAAACGTAAACTCAATCACGATAAGTTGATAACGGCACTCCATCACGTCGAGCAACGGCATCACATTGACCTTGACAAAAAACAGAGAGAGGCGGTTGTTGGCGCCATCATAAATCCCCTTACGATCATCACAGGGGGACCCGGCACCGGAAAAACACTGTGTGTAAACGGTATTATCGAACTTGCCGATGAGTTGGGGATGAAGTACGTGTTGTGTGCACCGACAGGTCGTGCCGCAAAACGCTTAAGCGAAGTAAGTAAACGTGAAGCAAAAACCATTCACCGATTACTTGAATACGATCCGAACAATGGATATTTTCGTCGCAACAGTGACGACCCCATCGATACGGAATTGGTCATTGTGGATGAAATGTCGATGGTTGATATCCAGTTGTTTGATGCGCTGTTGAATGCCGTTAGCCCCCTGGCACAAATTGTGTTTGTCGGAGATGTCGATCAGTTGCCGTCGGTTGGTCCGGGACAAGTATTGCGTGATTTGATTGCATCGAACACTATTGCTACAGTACGACTCAGCACTATTTTCCGGCAGGCAGAGCAAAGTTCCATTATCTACAACTCACACCGCATTAACCATGGCGAGGCGCCGCAGTTTGCCGATGATTTCAACTTTATTGAAGCAGACACACCGGAAGAAATTCAATCACTCATTGTCGGGTTGGCATCAACTATCCTTCCGCAAAATTTTCAGTACGATCCGTTGACAGATATTCAGGTGCTCTCCCCAATGAACAACGGAGCGACCGGCGTGAAAGAACTGAACAAAAAACTCCAACACGTGTTGAATGGACAGTCCATGCTTTGCTGGCAAGGGAGCGAACGAAGATTTCTTTTACACGATAAAGTGATGCAGTTGAGAAATAATTACGATAAAGATGTGTACAACGGCGATATCGGTACAGTGGTGGGATATGACCGGGAAGAGGGAAAACTCTATGTAACTTTTTACGGACGAAGAATAGAGTACACCTTTGATGAACTCGACCAATTAACACTTGCCTATGCTACCACCATCCACAAAAGCCAGGGTAATGAATTTAAAGCCGTGATTATTCCCGTTTCAATGGCGCACTACATTATGTTGCAGAGAAATCTGATCTATACCGCCGTCACACGGGCAAAAGAGCAGCTATATGTGGTAGGACAACGAAAAGCCTTAGCGGTAGCCATCAACAATGCGGAAACACGCCTGCGCAATACCATGTTGCTGAAACGTTTGACCTCGCTGCTGTAATGTTCTTTATCATTCCTTCATATTTCCGCAACAATTTCGTAATGCTTGTTCTGTAGATTTGTTCTGCAAATAGAAGGAGCACAAATGGAATTACAGGAAATTCTTTATTTCACGACAGCGTGGTTGTTTTTTGCGGCAGTGCTGTGGAATTCTCGCCGTTTCAAAAAGTCTGCATAAAATTGTTCTTCACTCGCTATCATTCTCACTGAGGAAACCTCGGTTACTGCTCATTTTTTTTCTTTGCTTCGCTTTTTACTCCTTGCTATATTCTACAGTGCTGTTTCTTAAACAACGATAGAATATGGAAAAATTATTTTCGCCATGGCGATCCAAATACATCGCCACGTTCAAGGATGAAAAGCCGCGCAAGGGAGAATCTCTCTTCACACGCATTCTGAAAGAAAAGAACGATGCAAAAAATCTTGTTCTTGCAAGAAAAAAGCATTGCTTTGTGATGATGAATCTTTTTCCGTACAACAGCGGGCATGTGCTGATTGTGCCGTATAAACAAACGCCAAATTTTAGCGGACTGACAAAAGAAGAATATGCAGAAATTATGCAAACTGCTGACGAAATTATGAAAGCGCTTGATGTGGTAATGAAACCGCACGGGTTTAACTTCGGCGCAAATATCGGCAGAGTGGCGGGGGCGGGAATTGATGACCATGTTCACTTTCACATCGTTCCTCGCTGGAATGGCGATACGAATTTTATGCCCGTACTTGGTGATATAAAAGTTGTTTCCGAAGACATAAAACAAACATTTAAAAAAATTAAAACTGCCTTACAATTACAGACTGCAAAGAAAAAACGATGATTAAACTACTCCTAGCGACTCTCCTCATTCCTCTTTTTCTTTTACCTCAACAATCACAACAGGACATCGCAGATAACATTACCAGAACAGGATTAAACGATTTGTATGCCTACACCATGTTGAGCGATCTCCTGCGCTATGGACATCGGTTCAGTGGTACAGCGGGGTATGATTCGGCGGTGTTCTGGGCTCAAAGAACATTGAGTGATGTGGGAGCCGACTCTGTGTGGCTTCAACCGGTGATGATTCCTCGCTGGGTGAGAGGAAAAACCGAAAAGGCAGTTGCTGTTATTGATAGAAAGAAGTTTGATCTTTCAATTTGTGCTTTAGGAGGTTCAGTAGCAACTCCGAAAGGAGGAATTACTGCCGATGTTATTGAAGTGCAATCACT
>JBFMDF010000074.1:0-8840 GCA_040753935.1 Bacteroidota bacterium
AATAAGAATATCAAAACGAGTGTCTGGCGAATCATTATATAAAGAAATCTTCTGCTGCTTACAAGACTTTGCGTTTGTTGTAGATAAGCAGACGAAAGTTTTTGACTACAACAACAAAGCTCGCGATAAAGGATTTAACCATCTGTTGCTATCGGAGTGTTTTGACGATGAAGGAAATCAGGCGTTGAAGAATGCGTTACAGCAGCATCTTAAAACCTTCCGTTCAGAATTCTACTTCACACCGCAGGAACATTTTTACACCGAAGTTACCGTTTCACCACTTCATTTAAATGCTGAAGTAAAGTTTTTGATCGTTGTTCGAGATATTACCGAACTGCACGACAAAGAACTTGACTTACTTCGCTTTTCCGAAGTTATTCATCGGACAGTCAATCCGATTCAAATTACGAATACAGAAGGGAAGATTATTTACGCAAATCCGGCGTACATCAAAATCAGCGGCTACACGAAAGAAGAACTTATCGGTAAAAATCCGAATATCCTCAGCAGCGGCAAACAGACAAAAGAATTCTGGAGACGGGTGTGGGCTAAAATTCTTGCCGGTGAACAGTGGGTTGGGCAAATACAAAATCGGCGGAAGAACGGAGAACTGTTTCACACCGAGTTGGTGATTTCTCCGATTATTGATGAGAACAAAAAAGTGATCGGATTTCTGGGCGCACACCGCGACATTACCGAGCAGAAAATGCTCGAACAGCAGTTACTTCGTGCACAGAAGATGGAAACATTCGGTACACTTGCCGCCGGCATTGCCCACGAAGTCGGCAATCCGCTCACCTCCATTTCTTCGCTGGTGCAAATTTTACAGCGTTCCACCAGCGACGAATTTATTAAAGACAAATTGGAATTGGTGAAAAACCAAATCAACCGGATCACAAAAATTATCAGAGAGTTAGTTGACTTTTCTCGTCCTTCACCGCACGTTGTGCAGGATGTTGATGTGAATGCAGTGGTGAAGGAAGCATTGAACATTGTGCAGTACGGCAAAAAAGTGCGCTCACTGAAATTTGTTTCCGAGTTGAGCGAGAATCTTCCGCGTGTCGCTGTTGTGTCGGATCAATTGGTGCAGGTATTTCTCAACATCCTCATGAATGCTGTTGATGCCTGTGAAGGGAAAGCCGGCACCATTTCTGTTTCAACGAGCGTCAAGGGCGATATGATTGAAATAACCATGAGTGATAATGGAAGCGGCATTGCAGAAGAACATCTCTCAAAAATTTTCGATCCATTCTTCACTACAAAAGAGGCAGGAAAAGGGACAGGACTTGGATTGTGGGTGAGTCTCGGCATCATCAAGAGTTTTGGCGGCGATATTCATGTAGAAAGTGAACTTGGCAAAGGAACAACATTTAAAGTTACATTACCAACAAAAGGTGCACGAAATGGGTGAACGAATTTTGGTTGTTGACGACGAAGAAATTATTCGCGAATCAATAGCGATGATTCTCGAAAAAGAAGGATACAAAGTAGATAAAGCGGAAAACGGCGGCGTTGCGTTCGAGAAGATCTCGTCGGTTTCGTACGACCTAGTTATTACCGACATTGAAATGCCGGTGATGCGCGGCGTGGAATTGCTGGAGAAAATTACTCAGCGGTCGCCACAGACTTTCGTTATCATTATTACTGCATACGCCTCTGTGGAAACAGCGGTTGGTGCACTACGCAAAGGAGCGTACGATTACATTCTTAAGCCGATTGAGTTCGACGATTTACTCTTTCGTGTGAAAAAATTATTCGAGCACCGTAACGTGGTGTTGGAAAATACGCTCCTCAAGCAAGAAATCAATCGCAAGTATGATTTTCACAACATCATCGGCAAAAGCGAAGCAATGCGGCGGGTTTTTTCAACGATCGAAAAAGTGTCCGCCAGCGATGGCACTGTGCTGATTACCGGAACCAGCGGAACGGGAAAAGAACTTGTTGCCCGCGCCATCCATTTCCACAGCAACAGAAAAAACAAACGCTTTGTCGCTATCAACTGCGGCGCTATTGTGGAGACATTGTTTGAGAGCGAACTGTTCGGACATAAAAAAGGATCGTTCACGGGCGCGGTCAGCGACAAAGACGGCGTGTTTAAAGTGGCGCACGGTGGAACGTTATTTCTCGACGAAATCAGTGAAATGCCGTTTCAAATGCAGGTGAAACTGTTGCGCGCACTCGAACAGCGGGAAATTTATCCTGTCGGGAGTAACGATGCCATCTCGATAGATGTGCGTATTATTGCCGCAACAAATAGAAATTTAAAAGAAGAAATTGCCAAAGGAAAATTTCGGGAGGATTTATACTACCGCCTGAATGTTGTCGAAATTCATCTGCCGGAGTTGAAGGAACGGATTGACGATATTCCGTTGCTGGTAAACAGCTTCATCGCTAATCTTCGGACAGAGATGGGAAAAAATATCAAAGGAATCACCAATCAGGCGATGAATGCATTGATCCGGCATCAGTGGAAAGGACAAGTGCGTGAACTGCAGAATGTCGTAGAACGCGCAATGATCTTTTGCGATGCTGAGTACATTGATGTTCCCCACCTTCCGGAAGACATCCAGCGGTTGGTTGATACGTCAACACCATCGGCGCCGGCAGATACGTTGACATTGAAAGATGCAGTCCGTAATTTCGAGCGTCAATTCATTGAAGCAAAACTCCGCGACGCAAACTCCGACAAAGAAAAAGTTGCCGCAGAACTCGGATTGAGTCTTTCAACGCTCTATCGGAAAATGGAAGAACTACACATTCCGTTGAAACATAAGTAAGGATGAAAGAAGGTGGATAAATTTTTTATCTCACGACTTTACACTGTTCAAATGTCCATTTCACAATTTTCCTCATTATTCTGTTCCGACAAAGGTAGATTATGGAATTTCCCTCCTTCGTTAAACATCAACGAGTAAAAAATTGGGTTAAAGAAATTGCGGAGTTAACAAAACCGCAGTCTGTGTATTGGTGTGACGGTTCACAGGAAGAGTACGACCGATTGTGCAATGAAATGGTAAAATCGGGCACGTTCAAAAAGTTGAACCCTGCCAAACGCCCCAACAGTTACCTTGCACTTTCCGATCCCTCTGATGTCGCACGTGTTGAAGACCGAACATTTATCTGTAGCAAGCGCCGCAGCGATGCCGGACCGACGAACAACTGGGTCGATCCGAAAGAGATGAAACAAACGCTGAACAAATTGTTCGATGGATGCATGAGGGGAAGAACAATGTATGTTGTACCATTCAGCATGGGACCGCTTGGATCGAGCATTGCCCACATCGGTATTGAAATCACCGATTCGCCGTACGTTGTTGTCAACATGCGTATTATGACTCGCATGGGGAAAAAAGTTTTCGACATTTTGGGTGAAGATGGCGAGTTTGTTCCGTGCGTTCACTCCGTTGGAATGCCGTTGGCACCGGGGCAAAAAGATGTGCCATGGCCCTGCAATAAGGAACATAAATACATCGTACATTTTCCGGAAGAGCGAAGCATTTGGTCGTACGGAAGCGGCTATGGCGGCAATGCACTGCTTGGAAAGAAATGTTTTGCACTTCGCATTGCGTCGGTCATGGCACGCGATGAAGGATGGCTTGCCGAACATATGTTGATTCTCGGTGTTGAATCACCAAAGGGACAAAAAACGTATGTTGCTGCTGCTTTCCCAAGTGCGTGTGGGAAAACGAACTTTGCCATGCTCATTCCCCCAAAAGCATTTAAGGACTGGAAAGTAACGACGGTTGGGGATGACATAGCGTGGATTAAGCCAGGCCACGATGGGAAATTGTATGCCATCAATCCCGAAGCAGGGTTTTTCGGTGTGGCGCCAGGTACTTCTGAAAAAACAAATCCGAATGCTATGGCAACAATGGCAAAGAATACCATCTTTACCAACGTTGCCATGACGGAAGATGGCGATGTATGGTGGGAAGGAATGACAAAAGAACCGCCGGCGAAACTGATTGACTGGCAGGGAAAAGAATGGACTCCTGATTGCGGTCGAAAAGCGGCTCATCCCAATGCGCGTTTTACTGCTCCCGCAAGCCAATGTCCGAGTATCGATAAAGAGTGGGAAAATCCTCAGGGTGTTCCTATCAGCGCATTTATTTTCGGCGGCAGACGAAGCAATACCGTGCCGTTGGTGATGCAAGCGCTCAATTGGAATTTTGGCGTGTACATGGCCGCAACGATGGGTTCGGAAACAACTGCGGCGGCGGCAGGCGCAACGGGAGAAGTTCGCCGCGACCCGATGGCAATGTTGCCGTTCTGTGGCTACCACATGGCTGATTACTTTAACCACTGGTTGCAAATGGGACGATCAATTTATAACCCGCCTCGTATTTTTAATGTGAATTGGTTCCGTAAAGATGCAAATGGTAATTTTCTCTGGCCCGGTTTCGGAGAAAATATGCGCGTGTTAAAATGGATTGTTGACCGGGTGCATGGTGAAGCTTTTGCCATCGAGTCGCCACTTGGCTGGATGCCTCGCCACGAAGATATGGATTGGACCGGTTGGCATGATATCTCGCAGGAACATTTTTACGAACTGATGTCTATTGACCGAGAACTCTGGAAGAATGAAATTCTGTTGCATGAAGAACTCTTCATCAAATTGTATGATAAACTTCCGAAAGAATTTATTCTCATGCGCGAAATGCTTCTTTCACAACTCTGGCGCTCGCCGGAAAGATGGGAGATGGAACCGGAGTTTTAAGTATTAACGAACGTCCTTGTTCCGGGCGTATTGGCATATCAACTCTGAACAACAATTGCGTTGTACGTATCACTTTCCCAATTTTTTCCGTCATTGGTTACGAAGGTAACCACGAGATACCTGTAAGTTTATTATGAAACATTCCGCACTGATTTCTCTCCTGTTATACCTTTTTTTCATCGGTTGCGAAGATCAAGGCACAAGTAACACAGACATCGATCCTTCGGTTTTTGTGAATAAAGTATATGGCGTCGGAGTTAATCAAAAGGCAATCATTGGATGGGAAGTATCGTCAACGTCATCAGCCACAGCGCTAAAGGTTTATCGCCATAACAATTTGCCGTTTGCAGAAAATATGGCTGTTGTCGTAGCGGAAATTAATCTGCGAGCAGTACCGGTACCCTCTTCATTTGTTGTTGACTCTCTGTTGACCAATGGAACAACCTACTACTATACTATCGTGCCCCTTGTGCATACTCCGGATGGTGGAATGAGAAAAGGAAATTACCAAACGACCGCTATCACACCTTTTGATCCAGCATCTATCCCTACGCATCAGATAGTATATTCGCTCCACATCCAGTCGATGTTTAACAGTGGCTGTGCAATTCACGGTTGTCATGATGGCGAAGGAAGTGGACAGAGCAAATTGCAAAAGAAAATGCACGGCGGCTCAAGTTATTCCCTGTCATCGTGGGAAGATGCGTTGTGGGGTACTGAGAATGTAGCGCAGATTGTTCCCTATCGCGCATTGAAAAGCCACATTATTCAACATCTTAATCGCGACACCACTCTGGCACCAGTGGCGCTGCCGGCAATGCCACCGGCATTTCCGTTCCCAACAGAATTAAGGGATTTGTTAATTCGTTGGATTAACGATGGCGCTAAGAATGATGATGGTACTGTTGCATATTCCACACTGCCTGCACGCGGGTGGTTGTATGCAACAAATCAGGGAGAAGATGTAACAACGGTGATAGATTTGGATCACCACAAGATTGCAAGATATGTAACAACCGGGACCGAGAACATAGCCACAGCTCCATTGTTATCGCCGCACAATGTTGTTGTTGATTGGCAAAATCAGTATTACTACGTCAACCTTATTGGCGGTAATAAGTTGTTGAAGTTCAGAGTTACGGATAATCAGAAAGTGGGGGAAGTAACGACTGGAATATTTTCTCCTGCGCAGGTGGCACTGTCGCGAAACAGTGATACAGCATATGTTACCAATTTTGAGAGCATGAGGAACAATATTTCTCTTGTCAACACCGCTACAATGACGAAAATAGGAGACATTGGTGATGATGCAATGGTAAAACCACACGGTGTATCTATAACGCCGAATTTCAAATACGTCATCGTGATGAATTCGTTTTCCGATAATCTTACCATCATTCAAACTTCAGACAATACTATCGTGAAGACAGTGCCGTTGTCGGGGAATGTTCCGGTTCTGCCTATTGGTTATTCTTATCAATATGAACCGTATCAGGCGGCAATAACACCCGATAGCCGATTTGCGTACGTTGCGTGCAGAAAGTCGAACGAGGTGCGCGTGCTTGATATTGAACAAATGAAAATTATTGATTCGATCAGAGTCGGAACTATGCCGTTGATTCCTGCAATTTCGGTTGATGGACAGTATGTGTTTGTTCCGAATAGGAATTCAAATTCCGTTTCAGTAATCAGTACAGCAACACGGAAAGTGGAATATACTCTTGAGGCAGTCGGAGTTGAACCGCATGGCACGGCAGTATCGAAGGATGGAAAGTACCTGTATGTCTCTTGTGAAAATTATTTGAACAGCGATCCGCCTCACCATGTTACGCAGGGAAGTAAGCGTCCCGGATTCGTCAAAATTATTGATATTGCCAAGAAATCTGTTGTTGCATCGCTTGAAGTGGGAAATTTCGGCGCGGGCATTGCCGTGACGCATTAAAAAAATCTCAGGCTCTACATGGGAGTAAAGCCTGAGAACATTTTTTTAGAAACATCTGAAAATTGTTTGTAATCAGGTGTTGTCACACCTCGACTACGCTCGGTGTGACACTGTGGGTAATCATCGTGGTTCGACTACGCCTGTCCGACTTCGTCGTTCAGGCGGGCCTGCCCGACTTCGTCGTTCAGGCGGGCCTGCCCGACTGCGTCCGTCAGGCGGGCAAGCCATGACGGACTCACGGATTTTTCAGATGTTTCTTTTAGAAAGTCAGCCAGTTGTTGTTTGGATCTATCGCATTTCCGATGAGATCTTTTACTTGGTTGGTGACCGTAATAACTTCGTTTGCTTTTATCGAATGCTCTGTTACCCGAAGCCGAACCTCGTACGAAGAACCAGTCCATCCAAGGTACACCGCTTCGCTGATGGTTGAAGCAATATCACCCGGCAAGTTGTTGATGTTGTAATTTGATGTCGTTTGTGCTGTAGCAATTGCCAGCGGTTCATCGAAACGGAGATAGATATAATCAAACCCTGTCGTTGATGAATCAACAACAGCGCTGATCAGCCGCGGCGCAACATCATCTTGAACGGTGATGATTGCACTTTCGGGTCCTTCCACCAAATCCTTGCTCACGCCGACAACTTTGTACCGAACGGTAAATGCTTTGAATGGATCGCGGTCTGCCGGTGGATTGTAACTTGTAACCAATACACCGGTGTTATCGGTGTAACGAACATCCGTAATATTATCTGCCAGCAAAACAAACGGCTGTCCATCGATACTGCGGTACACCCTGTAGTTGCGAGCATTGTTGTCCATGTTCCATTCCAATCCCACGGTACCGCCGGTGAAGTTCAACAAATTAAATCCAAGACCGGTATTCAGTCTGCGGATAACAGTGGGAGCGGAGGGGAGTGGTGCGCCGCCGTTGGTAGTAAATGTGAGAGTTTCAAAATCGCCGATAATTGAACGTGGGGCAACGCTTCTCCCTGCGCGATCGGTAAGTTTTCCCAGCGCTGTGGCGATGTTGACTTGGTACTTTCCTGAACCGACGATGCCCGATGGAGTAATAGTTAAGGTGCGGTATGTCGAATCCCAGGCAAGGGTGAAGTTTGTGTTTCCAGCAGCAGATTTTTTCAGCGAAATGAAATTGAATTGAATGTCGTCAATGAGTGTTCCCAATCCTTGCGGAGCACTGGTGACAGTGTATGCCGTTTGCTTTATCGGTTCGCTGAAGCGGTACACTACTTTCAAGTTGGTTGGGCTTACATCTTCGAGATTTTCTGGTGAGATGGAAACAACGTACGGATCAACATTATCAACCGGAGTCAGCACGATGCGGTCGGCGGTTACCTGCGGGTAAAGTGTGGTCACTGTTCTGTTGATGACAAGTGTGAACGGCGGATTGGTGCCGCGCAGTTCACCATCGGCGGAACGCGCCTCGATAAACACAGTAATACCATCTTCCACTTTGGTGAATGAATATTTCCCCTGATTGTCGGTGGTAGTTCTTTGTATCACATCACCGGTGGCTCCTTCACGCAACCACACCGTGGCATTCACCGCGGGCTCGTATTTTTCATCGACAACAACACCGTTGATCGTGGTGTTCAATTTCGCGACTTCGAACCAGATGTTTGCTTCCAAATTTTCTACGGGTAATTTGTTTTTCGATGTGTCGTTCTTTGCAAGATCAATGAAGGTAACACTTAACGAAGCGTTGTAGTAGAATTCGCGGTACTTGGGAAGCGTGTCCGGAATAGTTTTGTTTACTTCAACCAACGACACAGTCAATTGGTATGTGCCGGTAATAATTCCCGTTGTGGCGTCTCTATTACACGGGACATTGGCAAACGAAAAACTTCCTGACTCGTCCGTGGTTGCTTTCGTAACACTTCCATTGAATGCGATTGAAACGATTGCTCCCTTCACAGGTTTTTCCGTGTGCCGGTCAATCACTTTTCCGCTGATGGTGCCGACAGGTTTGAGTGTAGAAGCCGAATTTTGGTCGGGGGTAACAATAGTATCAGTCTTGTCCTCTTCTTTACAGGCAACAAAGACCATTGTCAGTAGTGCAACAATGATGTATAGTAAATTTCTACCCATAACTCCTCCGTTAGTAGTTGAGAATGTTTGAACGTTCTGGTTAATATTGTGAAATAAAGAATGTAAGTAAAGAA
>JBFMDF010000075.1:0-8809 GCA_040753935.1 Bacteroidota bacterium
TCAGTCGGTCTTCCACACAATCAATAAAGCCAGTTACTGCAGGCGCGCCTTCCTCCACTGAATTGACAATTTACAACGCTGATTTTGCGCTGATCAGAGAAGAACGGACCATGAGTCTCGCAAAAGGGTTCAACACTGTCGTCGTTCCCGATATTCCTGCAACAATTGATGGAACATCGCTTCACTTTTCGAGTCTGACAGAACCATCTGCCGTAAAAGTGCTCGAACAAAATTTTCAATACGATCTTATCCATCATGCAAAGTTGCTGGAGAAATACCTTGGGAAGGAAGTTGAATTCATCCGATATGATGAAGCAACAAAGAAAGAATATTCCGTGAAAGGGAAATTACTTTCAACGGGTTGGATTCCTCAACGAGGTGCCTCCAACCAGTATTATGTTGGCGGACAGATGGTTGCGGAAATTAACGGGAAAGTTGAAATCAATCCAAGCGGACGGCTTGTCTTGCCGGCCCTCTCGGAAGGACTTATTCTCAAACCGCAGTTGGAGTGGATTGTTTCTAATACCAAAAGCGGCGAACATACAACAGAAATCAGTTACATTGCCGATCACCTTTCGTGGCATTGCGATTATGTTGCTTTGCTTCATTCAAAAGACAGTAAGATTGATCTTACCGGCTGGGTAACGCTTAACAATAATTCCGGTACATCGTTCAACAATGCAGGGTTGAAATTGGTAGCCGGAGATGTGAATGTCGTTCCCAAAGAAGAACGATATGGCATGATGAAGTCGCTCGGTGCCGTAACAGCGGAAGCCGCTCAGCCACAATTCCAACAAAAAGAGTTGTTTGAATATAAACTCTACACGCTTCAGCGTCGTACCAATCTTGCAAACAATGAAACAAAACAAATTGAACTGACCTCAGGCAGGAACATCACTGCAAAAAAAGTTTTTATGTATGACGGCTTGTCTACTGAATGGCGGTATTGGATGAATAATGCTTCGTACCGTCATCAAGGAAGTTTCGGACAACAATCGAACACAAACGTAGGGGTTTTTGTCACGCTGAACAATGATGAGAAATCGGGACTTGGTCTTCCGCTTCCGAAAGGGAAAGTCCGCGTCTATCAGCGTGATGATGAAGGGAAAGAGCAGTTCATCGGCGAAGATTGGATAAACCACACGCCGAAAGATGAAGAGATAAAATTATATCTCGGCAATGCGTTCGATCTTGTCGGTTCACGGGTGCAGAAAGATTTTAAGACTGTGATTTCAGGACACGTGTATGAAGAGACATTTGAAATAAAAGTGCGCAATCATAAAAACGAAGCAGTGGAAGTGCTGGTGTACGAGCATCCGTGGCGCTGGAATCAATGGGAAATAGTGAAGACAACTGTTGAATACGAGAAAATCGATCAATCAACAATAAAATTTCCGGTGCGGCTGAAGAAGGATGAAGAAAAGGTGATTTCGTACACGATTAGATATAGTTGGTAAAAAAACGGATAAACCTTCTTGCTAAATGAAACATTTATTTCCATTTTCATGTTATTGAAAGTGTCAACAAAAATTAAACTTGCCAACTTTTCAAAACTTGGCAAGTCGGGAAAGTGGAAGTAATAACAAAAGGAAAAACGTTATGAAATATGTTGTCTTTATGTTGCTGATTGTCGCCATTGTAACTGCACAAAACAAAAAGGAGAACACAATGTCGCCGTTTTATACGTTTACCATGAAAACAATAGATGGTGTTGATAAGCCTCTCGTCGACTACAAAGGGAAAGTTATTATGGTAGTGAACGTTGCCTCCTTTTGCGGATATACTCCTCAGTACAAAGAACTTGAGCAAATCTACAAAAAGTACAAAGATCAAGGTCTTGTCATTCTCGGGTTCCCCGCCAACGATTTCGGTAAACAGGAACCAGGCAGCAATACTGATATCAAATCGTTTTGCGAGCGTAATTACGGCGTTACGTTCGATCTTTTTTCAAAAATTACCGTACTGGGGGCAAATATTCATCCGCTGTATAAGTATTTAACCACAGAAACAAATTTTCCGGGAGAGATTGGCTGGAATTTCACAAAGTTTCTAATCGACCGAAAGGGAAATGTTGTTGCACGCTTTGCGTCAAAAGTAAAACCCGATGCACCGGAAGTCATTGCAAAAATTGAAGAGTTGCTGGTGCAGAAGTAACCACTTTCCGCATTCCTGTTCCACAATAAATAGTACATCACGCAAAAGGAAACCGAGAAAAAGGTTTCCTTTTTTCTTATATTGACTTTTGTATGCTAAAGATAATTGATCTCCGAAATAAAAAATCGTTTTCTTTTCGTTCATTTGCAGAATCGAAATCTGCTCATGCGGTTGAAAGTACCGTTGCAACTGTACTACGGACGGTGCAGCGGAAAGGAGACGCCGCTCTTCGCTTCTACACAAAGAAATTTGATCGGACTGAACTAACAGACATTGCCGTTTCTTCAACAGAGATAAACGCCGCCCTGAAATATGCCGATAAAAAATTTCTCGCCGTCCTAAAAAAATCTGCCGCCAACATCCGGCGCTTTCATCAACAGCAGGTGCGAAAGCCGTTTACGATAAGAGTGAACGGCGGTTCCGAATTGCGCCAAATCATTCGTCCCATTGAACGTGTTGGCGTTTATGTGCCGGGAGGGAAAGCGGCTTACCCATCAACCGTACTGATGAATGTCATTCCCGCTCAGGTTGCCGGGGTCAAGGAAATTCATCTTGCCTCACCTCCGGGTGTTAACGGTACAGTGCACCCCGATGTGTTGATTGCGGCGGCAGTGTTGGGAATAAAAAACATTTACCGTATTGGTGGTGCACACGCGATTGCCGCTCTGGCGTATGGCACAGAAACTGTCCCTGCCGTTGACAAAATCGTCGGTCCGGGAAATATTTTTGTGGCGACTGCCAAAAAAATGGTGTACGGCGTTGTCGGCATCGACAGTTTTGCCGGACCTAGCGAAGTGGTGATTCTTGCTGATAATTCCGCCGACCCAACATTTATTGCGTCCGATCTTCTGGCGCAGGCAGAACATGATGAACGAGCAGTGCCAATTCTTGTAACAACAAGTACATCACTTGCGGAAAAAGTCAATGCAGAAATCAGACGCCTGCTCGATACGCAACCGCGCAAACATATTCTTGCGGTGTCGTTAAACACTGAAGGACGCATCTACGTGGTTGCTTCGCTTCAGCAGGGAATTATGGTCACAAATGAGATAGCTCCCGAACATCTTGAAATTATTACGACGAAGAATGAAACAGTGTTGAAACAGATCAACCATGCGGGGTCCATCTTTCTTGGCAAATATTCGCCGGTAGCAATTGGAGATTATTTTGCCGGACCAAATCACGTGTTGCCGACAGGACGAACCGCACGATTCTCATCACCCCTCTCTGTTGATGATTTCGTCAAGAAGTCAAGCGTAATTTATTATTCTCAAAAGAAGATGGAAGAAGTAGCGGAGGAAGTGGCAATGTTTGCAGAACGAGAACAATTAACAGCGCATGCATTATCACTTCGTTTAAGAAAGGGTACACACTAAGAATGTCTTTTTTGAAACACATAAAACCGTCAGTTCAACAACTTGATGCATATACGGTAAAAAGTAAACCGCTTTCTCCCGAACTCATTAAGTTAAATCAAAATGAAAATCCGTTTGACCTGCCAGCTGAACTGAAGCGCGAATTGCTCGATGAATTTTTTGCTCAGCCGTGGAATCGGTACCCCGATGTATTTCCCGGCCCACTACTTGAGGCGTTGTCTCAACATTTTCACGTGCCGGTGAACGGCATCATTGCTGCCAATGGTTCAAATGAGTTGATGTATACCGTGTTAATGGCAATCGTTGGACGCGGAACCAAAGTGCTGATTCCGTCCCCCACTTTTTTTCTCTATGAAAAAATTGTTCGCGTGCTGGAAGGAGAAGTTATTTCTGTTCCCGCAAATGGTGATTTGACATTTAATACCGAACGGATTATCGCAACAGCAACAGAACATGCGCCGTCATTGATTGTTCTCAATTCACCCAATAGCCCAACCGGGCAAATGCTCACGGTCGACGAGGTAGAACGTATCATCAACAGCACGGATGCCATTGTGCTGGTGGATGAAGCCTACATCGAGTTTGCTGATATGCCGTCGGTGTTCTCACTGCTTCAGAAATATGATCGTCTCATCATCTTAAGAACATTCTCGAAAGCATTTTCCCTTGCCGGACTGCGCATCGGATATCTGTTTGCTCAACCAACACTTTGTTCGGAATTGCTGAAGCCGAAAATTCCGTTTACCGTGAACAATTTTTCATCTGCAGTGGCTATAAAGTTATTGCAGAACCAACGCTTAGTTGAAGAACGGATTGCCTACATCAAAAATCAAAAACAATTTCTCTTCGAGCAACTTCGCCAGTTCGATGCCATCAAAGTCTTTCCTTCGCAGACAAATTTCGTTATCTTTAAAGCCAAGAATGCACAGGCGCTGTTTGAAAATCTCCTTTCCGAGAATGTGTTGGTTCGTGATGTCAGTTCTTATCCGATGTTGAGCAACACACTGCGTGTCAACGCCGGAACCGAGGAAGAGAATAAAGCATTGTTGACGGCGCTGAAAAAATATTTGTAAAAATTTTTCCAAATCTTAAAGATTTGGAAATCTATGGAAAAAAGGAGTTCAATGAAAATTCTTGTTTTTGTCAACCATGTCCCTGACACCGAAACAAAAGTAAAAGTTGGTGCAGACGGAAAATCGATTGACACGGCGGGTGTCAATTACATGCTGAATCCCTACGACGAATTTGCTGTGGAAGAGGCATTGCGCACAAAACAAGCGTTTGGTGGTGAAGTTGTTGTTGTGTCGCTCGGCGGCGATGCCAATAAAGAAACACTCCGCAAGTCGCTGGCAATGGGATGCGATAAAGCAGTGTTATTGAAAGATCAGTCGGTGCGTGATTCGTTTGCCGTGGCCTCATCCCTTGCCGCGTATGCAAAAGAATATGGTGCTGAAATTATTTTCTGCGGCAAACAGTCCATTGATTATGATGATGCACAGGTCGGCGGCATTGTTGCCGAATTGCTCGGCTGGCCTTCCATCTCTGTTGTGGTAAAGTTGGAAATCACTGATGGTAACATCATCGCCGAGCGCGAGATCGAAGGTGGACATGAAATAGTCCATGCAAAACTTCCCGCGGTTATCATTGCGCAAAAAGGACTGAACGAACCTCGCTATCCCTCACTGAAAGGTATTATGGATGCAAAGCGGAAACCGATTGAGGAAAAAAGTGCATCACCTGCCGATAACCGCGTAGAAGTGTTGGCGTTGCGCCAACCACCGGCAAAAGCGGCTGGAAAGATTGTCGGCACCGATGCCTCCGCCGCCGCAGAGCTAGTGCGGTTACTCCATGAAGAAGCTAAAGTAATTTAAGGAACATGTAACAATGAAAATTTTAGCATTTGCAGAACAACGAAACGGACAGTTTAAGAAAGTTGCTTTTGAAGTTGTGAAGGCGGCACAAACCATTTCCGAACAACTGAATGCAGAAGTCATTGCGTTGGTTGTCGGCAACAATATCTCCTCCATTGCAGGACAACTTGGCGGATACGGAGCGGCAAAAGTAATTTGCGTAGAAGAACCAAGACTTGAATTGTATTCAACAACCGCATACGCCAAAATTATTGCTGAAATTGCCAAAGCCGAATCGGCTGAAGTGCTGTTGCTTCCAGCCAGCGCCATGGGAAAAGATGTTGCTCCCCGCGTTGCCGTAAAACTCAATGCCGGTCTGGCGGTTGATTGCACCGCACTATCGGTAAATAACGGAACAATCACTGCCACGCGTCCTGTGTATGCAGGAAAAGGATTAGTTGATGTAGTCGTGAAAACTCCTGTAAAACTTTTCTCATTGCGTCCGAATGTATTTACTGCCGGCAATTCAAACGGTACACCAGCGCCGGTAGACATACGAAAAGTGGAATTATCAGATACAGATTTTTCTGCGGCGGTGAAAGAAGTGAAACAGTCATCCGGTAAAAAAGATGTTGCCGAAGCAGACATTATTGTTTCCGGCGGACGAGGATTAAAAGGTCCGGAAAATTTCAAAATGATTGAGGAACTTGCCGCATCGCTTGGTGCCGCTGTTGGTGCTTCGCGTGCTGTTGTTGATGCGGGTTGGAGACCACATGACGAGCAAGTTGGTCAAACAGGAAAAACAGTTTCGCCGTCGTTGTATATTGCGGTGGCGATTTCCGGTGCTGTACAACATTTGGCTGGGATGTCGTCGTCTAAATATATCGTAGCAATCAACAAGGATAAAGAAGCGCCGATCTTTTCTGTTGCAGATTATGGCATTGTCGGCGATGCTTTCGAAGTAGTTCCTGCCATCACCGCCGAAGTAAAGAAATTGCTTGGCAAGTGACGGAAGAACTTGCGGCTGGAAAAAGAATTTGATATTATCGATATAGGTAGAATAAGGAGAGTTACTTTGGGGAAAGTACTAGTTGACATTTTGGGTTTATCGACAAGTCCTTCCAGTGCAGGCGCATATGCGTTGATTCTGAAAGAGACCAACGGAAAACGAAAACTGCCAATTATCATCGGTGCTTTTGAAGCACAATCAATTGCGTTAGAGTTGGAAGGGATGAAACCTCCTCGTCCGTTGACACACGATTTGATGAAAAACATCATCGATACGTTTGCCGTTTCCTTGAATGAAGTCTACATCAACGAGCTACGCGACGGAACGTTTTATGCGAAACTTTCGGTTGAAGGGGTCAGCGAAACTCAAGAAATCGATTCTCGTCCGAGTGATGCTATTGCCCTTGCTGTTCGGTATGGTGCGCCAATCTATGTAGATGAAGAAGTGTTGCAGGAAGCTGGCATCATTTCGGAAGATGAGGAAGAAGAGGAGGATATCACAAAGAAGGAAGAGCAACCGTCGGTGAAAAAATTTGCCACAAAACTTGAGCAACTGCAATCATCGTTAAAGGAAGCAATAGAGAAGGAAGATTACGAGAAAGCAGCAAAAATAAGAGATGAGATACGAAAGTTAGGAATCACCGATTAAACAACAACGCCCTTCACAGGAAGGGCGTTGTTGTTTTTCTCCAGCCGATGTTTTTCTGAAATACTTGCCGCGTTACCTGCCTTTGACAAGAGCAATCATCTCCTGAACGGCTTTTTCTAAACCAACAAATGCCGCGCGCGAAATAATGGAATGTCCAATACTCATTTCATCAATTGCCGCAATTGCCGCCACTGGTGCAACATTTCGGTAGTTCAATCCATGTCCGGCGTTGACACCAAGACCAAGACTTTTTCCGTACATTGCGCTTACTCTGAGTTGTTCCAATAATTCTCTTTCGCGTGTTTTGTCTGTTGCTTCTGAATATTCTCCGGTGTGCAACTCTATCATGTCAGCGCCAATTTCTTTTGATGCGTCAATCTGATGTTTGTCGGGATAAATGAATAAACTTACCGGAATTTTTTTTTCGTGAAAGCGTTCAATAACCGCTTTGAGTTTTTCTTTTTGTGCCGCCACATCAAGTCCTCCTTCGGTTGTCAGTTCCTGTCGTTTTTCGGGAACCAACGTTATCAGATCGGGGACAACTTCAAGGGCAATACGAATGATTTCTTCATTCGCCCCCATTTCCAAGTCGAGTTTCGTTTGCACTGTCTGTCGCAATGTCCGAACGTCGTGATCTTTGATGTGGCGTCGGTCTTCACGAAGATGGACGACAATACCGTCGGCTCCTGCCTGTTCGCACACGCGTGCGGCGGCAACCGGATCGGGTTCTGTTCCACCTCTCGCATTTCGGATGGTGGCAATATGGTCAATATTGATGGAAAGTTTCATGAAATTCTCTCTAAAATCAGACAAAAAATACAAAAATTGCCGACGTATTCAAAACTGATACTGTAACTTTTCTGATGGCATGTCGTAACAAAATTTGGCATTTTTTCATCGGAGGAAATATGAAGTCAATGCTTATCAAGTCTATCTCAGTAGTCTCATTTACGTTCTTCACCACTTTTTCTCAAGATACCCTGACGAATTCTGACCACAGGAAATTCCGCTTTGATGGAACAAGCGATGAGATTGAGCGTTTTATCAACAGCGTAGTGGACGATGTGGAAAAGCGTCTTGATGATTTTGTAGAAGGAAAAAGAGGAGAACGTCATTCCTCCCTTGCGGTTGAACTACAAGAGACAGATTCAACCTCGAACGATGCTCTTACCTTCAACGGAGATACAGAAATAGCCGAGAGTGATACCATTGTTGGCGATTTAGTTGTGAAGAATGGTCTGTTGACAATACGCGGTACTGTACTGGGTGATGTGCTTGTGGTGAACGGCGATATTCGCGTGAAGAGTACTGCGCGTGTGAAAGGAAATATGCGCGCGATGAATGGAACCATAACAAAAGATGACGGTGCAATAGTTGGAGGGTATACAGAAGAATCGAACAAAAGTTATGAATCAAAGAGAAAGCGAACATCCCGTGCGCGGTATTCATACACCTTCAAACCATTTATGTGGTATGATACAGAGATTAACGACAACTTTCTTTTCCGCTACAACCGCGTTGAAGGGTTCTTTTTCGGTTTCGGTTCGCGGAAGGAGTATTACTGGGATGGAAGCAAATCGTTGTCCGGATTTGGTTCGTTTGGTTACGGATTCGCATCGCACCGATGGAGAATGCAGTTGGGACTTGATCGCCAATTTGCTACATCATCGGGATTGTATGAAGTCGGTGGCGAAGTACACAGTCTGACCGATACGAAAGACGAATGGATTATGAAACTCGGCGAGAACAATCTTGCGGCGCTGTTGTTCCAT
>JBFMDF010000076.1:0-8803 GCA_040753935.1 Bacteroidota bacterium
ATAGGAGTTTTCTAAATAAAATTTTGTCATCGTTCCGGTCGGATTGGGACCATCGAACAATAACTGCTGAAAAGTTTGCGGTGAATATCGTTCCGTTGAATTGGAATACGTCCCCATCAGCACGGGCGCATTCACGGTTTCGGCGGCGGCGGCAGCATCAACGAACCCCATTTTGCTCAACGCTGCCTTGCGGGCAAATTTTTCTGCCCAATAGCCGGTACTGTACTCCTTTTGAATTTTTGCTACTTGTGAGCGAAGATGCTCTGGAATGGTGCCGGTAGAGGAAGATGGAACGGTAGCTAACCCCGTAACGACGAAAACAGCACTACACGCAAACAGCAGAACCAATGTTTTCACGACTCCTCCTTATGTTGTGACATAATGTTAAGTTCTTGTTCAATCTAACAAAAGTAATTGTATTGACGCAAGGTATTTTATAAGGAAAAGTGAAGTGAAGCCGCAACAACCAGATATTATTTCGCTAAAATCATCTTCCTGGTTTCTGTCTTATCGTTTAACTGCAGTCTGATAAAGTACACCCCTCCTGGCAGATGCTCACCATTAAACGTGCATTCGTATTTTCCTTCGCTTTGTCTTCCTTCGTGCAGTACTTCAATTTCCTGCCCAAAGAGATTGAACACCGCTAAACGGACAAAAACGTCGCCCGGTACCGTGTACTTTATTGTTGTTTTTGGGTTAAAGGGGTTCGGATAATTTTGTTCAAGAAATTCCGGCTCTTTCCGTCTTTCTACATGTTCGGATTCCATTTCATCCGGCCATTTCAATTTTGTTCCCCCTGCATTCAGCCATGCAGTGTAGAGCAGATTAGCAAAAAGATTCACACCATCCTGCATCAATTCATTTGTTGTTTTCGCCATCTCTTTCCAAAAAGCAGTGTAATACAAACTATTGTATTTTCCTTTGGCAGACTTTAACGCCAGCGTATCTGCTTTCAAAAGAATTGGAATTCGTGAAAATGATTTTGCGAGAAGATTAAATATTTCCACCATGGGTTTATCGAGTTTCTTTACTTCGATACGCTTGAAATCCAGTTGAAGATAGTAGCGGTTCATCAACTCAATTTCGTACCGCCATTTGATGCCGTTATTTTTTGTCAACTGTCCGTCGTAATTCATGGTGGTGTTCAGCGGCATGGTTAAATCGCCGACGTAATGACCAAGGTCGGAAACAGCACGCAGCGTGGCAGTCCAGTCACGTCGTTTCATTGTTTGGGTAATGGAATCGTAAAGTTGATAAATCACATACGGGAGGTAGCCATTCTGCCGAACTTTGCTTTCACTGTATTTTTTCTGAAGATCGAGCAATGTCATCGGCATTGTCTTATTGAAAAATTCCGGATAGCGTTCCAGTTCAATGAATTGACGGTACGTTTCTTCAGCATCAGTCACTTTTCTTCTATCAACATCACTGGCGTGGTCGGCAAAGTAGTAGTCGATATCGCGAAACCGTTGCATGCTTAACGGCAACGTGCGAATACCGTATTGATTGATGACGCGGTGCCCGTCTAGTCCCCAGGCTTCTGCCACAAACGGAACACCGACAACAACACTTGTCAGCAGAAAAAAAATATTCCGGAAACGCAGAATAGTCATTGTTTCGTTGTAAAGCGATTGCGCAGAAATGTTCGGACGTCTGCCGAATTTGCCGCAAGAATTCCTCCCAACACCAGCGATGAACCAAGAAGCAGATGCGAGGAAACTGATTCGTTCAGAATGATAACGCCAAGAAGAACGGCGATAATCGGTGTGATGAACGACGTTAAGGATAACAACACCACTTCCACCCTCTTGAGCAGCCAAAAGTAACTGACAAATGTGGTCACTGAACCAAACACGGCAAGAAAAAGAATGCTGAAAATTGCCGCCGGCGTAAATTGAACTACCGAGAGATTTTCAAACAGCAAACCTCCAACGGTGAGAAAGATTCCGGCAAAGGACATTGGAATGAAGCTCACAACAAATGGACTTAAATCGTGTGCATGTTTTTTTATAAGCACGGCAGAAAATGCCTGAATGAGCGCACTGCAGACAATGGCTGCCATGCCAAGGACTTGTTCAGTCCCCGTTCCGAAGCGAACATCGTTCAAAAAAATCACAACCACCCCGCTAAAGCCAAGAATGATACCGGCAATTTTCGCTAACGTCAGCTTTTCGTTCGGTAACATTAAGAAGGACATGATAGCAACACAAAACGGAAACACAGCAAATAATATCGATGTCAGTCCAGAGGAAACGTGTTGCTCTCCCCAGTACACCAACGCAAACGGTACCGAAAACGAAGTAAGCGATACGGTGATAAAGAACGCAGCAGTTTTGGAATTCCATGGAATAACAATGTTCCGCAGGCGGATAATGCCAAAGAGCACTACACCGGCAACCGCAAACCTCAATCCGGCGGAAAGCAGTGGAGTCATTGTTTCCAGTCCAACTTTAATGACCAGCCACGTTGAACCCCAAATAGTACAGATAGCGCTATACGCAAGAATAATTTTAAAACGTTCGGACATACGTATTCCACGGTTTACGTTTCAGAATGATAGTACAAAAAAGGAATGAGTGCGCAAACAACGAACGGTACTATCTTCCCATACCCTCATTCATCAGACATCTTGTTCATTACCAAACCGGAAACGAGTTTCGGATAGAAGAATGTCGATTTCTGAGGCATTGTGTGTCCTGCCTTTGCCACCGCGCGCACCTGATGTATTTTTGTCGGGTTAACGAAGAAAGCAACCTGTGCTTTACCAGCGGCAATTTCATCAATACATTCCTGAACACTCTGGAGATAGTGAATATTCAATTTCTTCTCCTGCGCTTCCTGCGAAACTCCAAGCAGTTGACGAATGATATAATGGTGAAGCAGTACAACATCCAATTCTTTCACTTCACGGGGAAGCGGATCGGGTACTAACGCATCGAGCATTGAATCGCTTTTTAACGTTGCCACAAAAAATTTTGACGAATGGTTCGAAACAAAACCGTACGTAAACCGATCGTGTTTCTTCAGCGCCTCCATCATCATCTGCGGCGTTGCGTAGACTTGAACATCGAAATATGTTTGAAGCGCAGCCATCAACTGCGCACCATCGTAGTTCGGCAAACTGTGCACGGCGCGATGCGTCGGGAAAATCACCAACCCTTCATCATCTAAATTCGTGAAGAACATCATAATGTAATTATACAGTTCGTTGCCGGTGTGATTGGGATTTTGCGATTTCATCAAATCGCGGTACGCCAATCCGGTTTCATACCGATGATGACCATCGGCAATGAGCACTTGCTTCGGTTCCATCTCGGCGGCAATTGCCGCAATGGTCGATTGATCGGTAATTGTCCAAAGTTGATTGCGGACGTTTTCGAATTCCACATCAATGGTCGGTGTGGCGGCATACACCGGATTGATGAATTGATCAATCTTTTTCTCTGCATCGGAGTAAAGAGAAAAAACCTGGCTGAAGTTGGAATTGGTTGCCTTGAAGAGTTTAAATCTGTCTTCCTTTGCCTTGGACAATGTTTTTTCATGGGGAAGAACAATCTTCTTCTCAAATTCTTCCAGCCGGCACAGTGCAATGAATCCTTTCCGTTGCACTTGTTTCCCCTCTGTCGTCGTGAATGTTTGAACAAGCGGATAAATGGCAGGAACCGAATCTCTGATGAGAATTTCTTGCTGCTGCCATTCATTGTATGTTTTTGCCGCCGAGCTGTATCGGTCTTCTTCACGCCCCAAAATCAACCGAATGACATTGTACGGGTCTTTATCGTAAAATCCATTCTGCTGTTCCGGTGAAATGACATCGTACGGCGGCGCAACAACAGATGCTATCTTCACTTTTTTTTGATTGTAGCGTATTGCCTTAAACGGTCTGATAGTAGCCATAGGTATTCCTTTTGATGGTTAACGTGTTATTCGGAGTGTCCTATATCTCTTACTCTTCAACCCTGTAGCCCAGTTTGTTCAACAATCGTTGATCGTCACGCCAATCTTTCTTCACTTTCACGTGTAATTCCAGAAAAACGGCGTGACCGAGAAAATCTTCAATCGCTGTTCGCGCCGTAGAGCCCAATTTTTTCAGTGCCGCACCTTGTTTACCGATAAGAATCCCCTTTTGTGAATCACGCTCAACAATAATATCGGCAGAAATAAAATGCTTTCCTTTCTCGCGCTCTTTGAATTCTACAATATCCACAGTTGTTGAATACGGAACTTCTTCTTTGAATTGTTCAAAAATTTTTTCGCGGATAATTTCGCTGACAAAAAAACGCTCCTGCGCGTCGCTCACAATATCCGTATCATAATACGGCGGATGTTCCGGCAGGTATCGGACGATGGTGGTAACCAAATCCTGCACGTTGAATCCTGTCAACGCTGACACCGGAATAACTTCTGCAAACGGAAACAAGACCTGCAAATCTACGAGCAACGGCAGGATCTCTTCTTTTTTCAACAGGTCAATCTTGTTGACAACAAGAAAGGTCGTTTTGTTCGCCGCTTTTATTTTTTCAACCGCTTCGTTGTTCTCGGTATATTTTTTCTGTTGAGCTTTCTGCGCATCAACAAGAAGTACAACAATATCCGCATCTGCAACCGCTGAAGAAGCGAATTTCATCATCACTTCCTGCAGCAGGTATTTCGGCTTGATGATTCCCGGCGTATCGAGAAAAATGATTTGATAGGTATCGCTACTGCTGATGCCAAGAATTTTGTGCCGCGTGGTCTGCGGCTTTTCCGTTACAATGGAAAGTTTCTGCTGCAGCAGCGCATTCAGTAACGTAGATTTTCCTACATTGGGCTCGCCGATGAGGGCTACATATCCCGCGCGAAAATGTGGTGTTAATTCACTCATTGCTCTAAATGTAACGAAAAAAGTGTTCGCAAGAAACATGCAGCGCATTGTAGGATGGGCACGCCTGCTCGTTCTGCAAAACGATGAAGGGGATCGGTGAACACAAAAGTGTGATCTATTTTTAGACTCACGGCATTCCTACACTCACAGTAGCATCTCACCCACTCTTTTCATACTTTGTTCTTTATGAGTACACTTACACAACATATCATTCTCAAAAAAAATGAAGAGCGACGTCTTCTTCACGGTCACCAATGGATTTTCAGCAATGAAATACATCGTGTGGAAGGATCTCCGACCAGCGGCGATGTTGTTGAAATTCTTCGCAGCAATGGAACGTCACTCGGCATCGGCTTCTACAATCCACATTCGCTCATCGCGGTCCGTTTTCTTTCACCGCATGTTGAAACGATCGACACACAATTTTTTTTAACACGGTTCCACTCGGCATACGCCCTCAGAAAAAAATTGTTTCCTGACAGCGGAACTTTTCGTATGGTGCACGGCGAAAGTGATTTTCTTCCCGGACTCATCATTGACAAGTATGAAGAGATATTTTCCATCCAAACATTTTCTGCGGGAATGGATCGACGCCTCGACATTATTTGCGACGCGCTCGAAACATCGTTCCATCCCAAAGGAATTGTTGAACGAAACGAATCTCCGCTCAGGACGCTCGAGCATCTTCCACTACGCACAGGGGTGCTTCGCGGAACTGCTCCGCCAACAATTGTGGAACTGAACGGACTCAGGTTTTCGATTGATATCGTAAATGGTCAGAAAAGCGGATTCTTTCTCGACCAACGGGAAAACAGGATGTTGCTCAAACCGTTCGCCAAGGGTGCCAGTGTGCTTGATTGCTTTAGCAATGAAGGAGGATTCGGTCTTTATGCGGCGGCGTTTGGTGCTTCTTCCGTCGATTGTGTTGATATTTCCGAAGAAGCAAACCTGCGGGCAAAAGAAAATGCCGCGCTCAACAATCTTCACACGCTTCAATTTCACACCGCTGATGCCTTCAAGTTTTTACACAACAATGTCACTCAACAACGGAAATGGGACATTGTCATACTCGATCCGCCATCGTTCACCAAGAGCAAAAAAAATATTCCGGCAGCCATTAAAGGGTATAAGGAAATCAATACGTACGGATTGAAACTTGTTTCACCCAACGGTATTTTTCTTACCGCTTCGTGTTCACACCATATTGACAAAGAAACCTTTTTAAACATCGTCTCCGAAAGCAGTGTCAAAGCAAACAGAAAAATTAAATTATTATACTTTTCCGGTGCGTCGCCCGATCATCCCGTACTTCCTTCTATGCCGGAAACTCAGTATCTTAAATGTGCGTTGTTCAGTGTAGAATAAAGAAGGTCAACGTTATGAAAACCATTGCGGCTTTTCTGTTCGGAATGAGTCTCTGCGCATTTTCGCAAGAAACCGATTCCACTATTGTCTTTGAATCGCCAAACAACAATATTGCCACCCCCGTGAAAACTGAAATGCATGATGCGTGGGGAATTGATATTCTTCTGTCGAACAATGGATTTGGGTTAGCCGGGTTTTACCGCCGCGAATTTTCGCGCGATCTGTTCGGAACGGTAACACTCGGTATTGCTGAATCGAAAGACGACAATGAAGTTGAGTACATCGATTACTGGGGGCAGTCGTACGTCTTCGGAAAGATCAACAGGTTTTTACTTGTTCCCCTTCACCTCGGCATTCAATATCGACTGTTTGCCGATGACATTACCGACAGTTTTCGCCCCTATGTTAACGCAGGCCTAGGTCCGTCATTAATTCTCGCTTCACCGTACATCGACTTGAACACGGGTGAACAAATTGAGTATTTCAAAAGTTTGGGAAAAGGTCGGGCACACTACACTGTGGGAGGATTTATTGGAGCTGGTGCTTACTTCGGTTCGGATTTGGGAACTCTTTCGGGAGTCAACATACGTTACTATTTCGTACCTGTAACGGGCGGCATACCGAGCATGTTTGAATTACCCGATCGTGAAGGTGATCCACTCAAAGTTCGCCGCAAGAAAGAATTCGGTGGATTTTTTATTACAATTAATATCGGCACCGCATTTTAACAACATTTCAATTTAACGATAAAACTTCATCAGACTACAAAAAAACAATGAAAGTTGAAGTCCACCGCATTAACAACAACTACAAGTTAGAAGCACGCAATGAAGCGGGCAATACCTTTATCATCGACAACAGCAAAGCGGCAGGTGGAAATGAAGAAGGATTCCGCCCGATGCAAACACTGCTCGCCGCTCTCGGCGGATGCAGTTCGATGGATATTATTTCCATTTTAAAGAAACAGCGGCTGGAACCGTTCGATTTGAAAGTGATTATTGAGGGAGAGCGGGAAACAGGAAAAGATGCCAATCTGTGGAAGAGAATCCACGCACGATATGTGTTTACGGGGGATGTTCCAAAAGAGAAAGCCGAACGAGCGGTGCAACTTTCTGTTGAGAAGTATTGTTCCGTCGCAAAAACACTGTCGCTGGCGGGAGCAGAAATTACGTACAGTGTAGAAGTGAATTAAGATTGTCAAACATCTAATTTCACGTACCGCACAAAACTAAATCCCGCTTTATCTTCTTTTTCCACAAGAGTAAATTCTTTTTTCACCATCTCTTCATACTCAGGGAAAAATGTATCTCCTTCCTCGCTATCGTCCACCAGCGTCAGCGCTAATTCATCTGCCCGATGCAGTGTTTGGCGAAAAATTTCACCGCCGCCGATGATAAAGACTTTTTCTTCTCTCTGTAAAGCGGTAAGCGCTTCATCAATTGAGTGAAAACATTCCACATGAGGAATTGTACGGGAGGTAATCACCACATTTCTTCGGCCCGGCAGTATTTTCCCAATCGATTCGTACGTCTTCCGCCCCATCAGCACCGTATGCCCCATGGTGAGTGTTTTGAACCGTTGCAAATCTTCCGGAATGCGTCGAAGAATGTTGCCGTTTCTGCCAATCACTCGCTTTCGATTCAAGGCGGCAATAATAATGAGTTTCATGTTACGCTCAACCTGCGTTCACTTCCACGGTATGTCGATCCCTAAAAGCGTAAACTTTGCTTCAATGTCGCTCCGTTCGCGGTTTTTCTTCATCTCTTGTCCTTCCGGCGGAAGGAGACCGAACTCTCGGGCTTTGACAACGGCAGCATCTTTACCGCGGCTGTTCAATGCCTTGAGTATTTCAATTTCTATTGCCGAAAGTGACGAAGCATTTACTTTGTAATCTAAAAATGCTTGCCATGCTATCGGCACCCATTTTGCCACAATCTGTTCGCCGATTGTTTTAGCATACATTCGAATTTCGTACTGGGCGTGAGCGTCCATTCTCAACCAGAGGAAATGTAGTAGGTTATGAAGATCGATTTTCCAATACGCTTCGGTGTATGTTGACAGTGGTAAATCTTTGCGTGCTTGTTCCCGCGCCATTCCTGCTTGTACTCGCTCTTCATACACGCGGCGTACGTAATTCTGCAGTTCCGCTTCTTGCGCTGAAAATTTTCTCCCTTGTTCAAGATCAAAATACCCTTCACTCCCCTGCTTGTTATCTTTCGACTGCATTCGCCATTCTGTAGGGGGCGTTTGCTGTGCCGCATCAATGGCAAGCGAATAGCGTGTTGAGTATTCATTCACATTGGCGGTGCGATGGCGAATCCATTGGCGCCAGCAATCCATCGGCACACGCACATGAAACTTAATTTCGCACATTTCAAACGGTGTAGTGTGCTGATGACGAAGAAGATAGCGAATTAGTCCGCGGTCTTCGCTTACCTTCTTCGTTCCCCTGCCGTACGACACCCGCGCCGCCTGCACGATTGATTCATCTGATCCCATATAGTCAACCACGCGAACAAACCCATCGTCTAAAACTTTTAGCGGGACGCCAAGAATCTCATCTAATGCCGGTAC
>JBFMDF010000077.1:0-8789 GCA_040753935.1 Bacteroidota bacterium
TTAGGGAACAGAAATGAAAGAACATCTCGACAAAAAAATTGAAGAACGAAAAAGAAAAATTCACTTCACCGGAACAAAAAAACGCATTGGCGTTCTCGGCTTGCACGAGGGGAGAACATTATTAGTCGGACTTGACCGCACGGTATTCTGCGAAGCAGTTGCCGGATGCGATCTCAATCAGTCGAAGATTGAAGAATCAAAGAAAGAGCGACCGACATTGTTCTACACCAACAACTATGACGAGATGTTAGCGCGAAACGATATTGACATCATCGCCATCTATACCCCTGACCAATTTCACGGTGAACACGTCGTAAAAGCATTTGAAGCAGGCAAAGATGTCATCTGCACAAAACCGCTGGTGAATTCTGTTGAAGATGCACGGCGAATTCTGGAAGCCGGAAGGAAAACAGGACGGAAACTTCTTGTAGGACAGAGCACACGGTTCTTTGAATCATTCCGCCGTCAACGCGCCGCGTTTGAGAAGGGACACCTCGGCGACCTTGAACTTGTCGACGCACACTATATGCACCGCATGGATTGGTTCTATGAAAAAAGTCCGTGGGCGGCAACCGATACCGATTGGATTTTTCTCGGACTCAGCCACCCGATTGATTTGGTGCGGTGGTATCTTGGCTCCATCGAAGAAGTCCACGCCTACGGTTATACTTCCGACCTTGGCAAACGTTACGGCTTGAACGGATTCGATATTTATATTGTGAATCTTCGCAGTAGCAACGGACGCATTGCACGAGCGATGGGACATTATGGAGTACAAGAGATGTTCAGCGTACGAAATTGTATTGAACTGTTTCTCTACGGAACCAAAAATACCAGCATGGCTCAGTACCATGATATGAAGTACTGCTACACACGTGATGACGGCACAGAAGTGTGCGAAGACCCACTGTACGAACTCCGCCACTACCACTTCAACAGTGAAATCCACGGAATGCACTACGGTGAATTTGCCAACTATGCAGATTATTTTGCCGATGCGCTAATGAACAATACACCATACTCACCGGGACTGGAAGAAGGGGTCGAAACATTTTGTGTAATGGAGGCAGTCAGGCGTTCTGCAACTACAAACAAGCCGGTACGGGTTGCACCACTGTTGAAAGAAGTAGGTTTGTAACCTTCTATTGCCAAACTTCTGCTCTGCGACATGTTCATTCTACACACTGAGCAAAGATCAGTGAGACATTGTTACTCCAACGCGGCTTCTGCCATTGCGGCAACATTTTGCGGCGGCACATTTGGCAGCAATGCCTCATGGCTCGGACTAACAATAAGATGCGGTCCAAGTATTTTTTTTATTCTTCGCACTTCTTCGCGAATTTCCTGAGTTGTCCCTTCGACCAGCAACCGTTGTGTATCTATGCCGCCGAGAAACGTTATTTTGCCTCCAAACTTTTCCGCTAACGATTCTGCATCCATTCCGTACGCCAATGCTTGAAGCGGATGCAAACAGTCAATGCCGGCTTCAATCAACAGGTCAATAATGCGATGAATTGAACCGCACGAATGGAGTATGACTTGATAACCTCGTCTGTGCGCCTGTGCGGTAAATTTCCGAAGCCACGGAAGAATGAACTCGTTCAGTTGGTCGGGAGAAAGAAGCAAGTCGCGCTGAGTGCCAAAATCATTACCGAAGAAAAATCCGTCAATCAAATCTCCGGCGCGGGTGTATAAACGCTCGTTCGCTTCATAGTAGAAACTGCAGACACGGTCAAACGCGGCATGAACAACGTCAGGATGTGTGTACATCTTCACCATCAATGCTTCCATTCCAAACAGGTCCATCACATCGTGGAAGAACGGCATCCAAAATCCACTCGCGCGGTAATATTCTCCTGCCTGTGCAAGAACCTCTACCCCTTCGGTAACATCAAGGTATTCTAACCTGGGCCAATCGTATGCGTGAACTTCTTCGACCGTTTCAACATCGACAAAGGGACCAGCATCGCCCAAACTCACTTTGTACTTCCATAAATCGAAGAATCCTTTCCCTTCGGGATGACGATATGTTGTTTGGAGATATTGCGGTGTGAGCCACCGGAAATCACTGCCGAGTTTTTGATGCAACTCTTCGAGTGTTGTGGTGCCAAAGTAGCGATGGTAGATTGGCAACGTATCTTCATGCGGATTACCCAGCCAAAAGCCACAGCGATCCGATGGCGTACGAGAGATAAGTGCGCGTATGCGTTCCCGAGAAGTCATTGTCTAATGAACATATTCTTTCTTAATTCTTTTACACGCTTCAGCAATATGAGCCGGCGTAGTTCCACAGCAACCGCCAATCATTTGCACACCAAGATCAGCAATCTCTTGTGCAAACATTCCGAATGACTCCGGAGATTCCGGATAATGATTCCTGCCGTTTTCGAGAATCGGAATGCCAGCATTCGTTTGAATCAACAGCGGCAACTGTGTAGCAGAACGATATTCTTTTACCACTTCGCGCATCACCGAAAACCCACTTCCGCAATTTGAACCGATGAACGACAGCGGTTCATTACTGAACACTGCCACGATATCAGACACCGATTCGCCAAACGAAGTGCGAGGCCCTTCCGGCGTTGGTTCAAATGTAAAGGTAACCCCGACAATCTTCGCACCAAGTTGCTTTGCGGTGCGAAATGCCACCAGCGCTTCTTGCGACCACATCATTGTTTCGATGACAAGTACATCAACCTTTGCCTCTAACAATGCCGAAATCTGTTCTGCAAAAATATTTTCAGCATCAGCAACAGTAATTTCTCCATACGGTTCTATAATTCCTCCCAACGGTCCCACAGAACCGGCAACACATACTTTCTCGCCGGCTATCTCACGCGCAATGTCAACGGCACGACGATTTAAAGTGGGAATAGAATTTTTTAATTCGGATGCTTTCAATCGTTCGCGGTTGGCGCCGAAGGTGCATGTTTCTATGACGTCTGCACCGGCTTCAACGTATGCGCGATGAATCTCTTTCAATACCTCTGGTTTATCAAAAACCCATTGTTCAGGAGGAGTTCCGCCGGAAAGACCGAGCCGTTGAAGTTCCGTTCCGGTCGCTCCGTCGAACAAAATATGTTTGCGGTTAAATAATTCTTCAATGTTCATCTTCTACCTTGTCGTCAATGCATAGTGGAGTGAGTTGAATAATAAGCGTTGAAACATCACCGGATGAATTCCCGCACGTTCTCCAATGAGATTCGACACCATGCCGGGAATTGTGTGAACAATCACCTTGCCCTTTCCTAACTGTGTAACGAAACTTGCCGCCGCAATCTGGCGGGAATGGTCGCGTGAATAGGCAGCAAAAATTTCAATCTCGTCTCCATCAACTAACATTCCGGTTCCGTTCGTCACAGGCACCTGGTAGTAACTTCCCATTGCACAGTTCACCGGCAATCCGTCATACACCGGATGATTGCGTACGAAATACCACGAACCCATCCACGATGCGAATGCTTCGCTCAAACATCCGTTGTATTGAAACGCGCCGGCATCTCCCAACTCCTTACCAAATGCTTCTGTCGCCGCCTGTCCTTCGGAAAGAACAACGAGCGGGACGCCACGTTTGACTTCCTCAAGTATTTCCGCATTTAAATGCTGCGGCGGTCCGTACGGTTTCCAAAGAACTCCCTGCTTATCTCTGTATTCATTTCCGCCACAGTTGATAGCAACAACGGTATCTTTCATCTCAATTTTAATTCCACAAATGCGCGCGCTCGGTTTGGGCACGCGGGGAAATGTAATGTGAAGCGCTCCTTTGGAGAGAAAAACGTTGAATGAGGTGTCAAATGCGATATTCTTTCCACCCGCGAATTTGAAAACATCGAAATCTTTTAAGACAACAGCGCCGTTGAGTGCAACATCAAACAGACGCATATTCACAGCATTCTGGAACAATTCGGCAAATTTTAGTGTAACAACGGCGCTGTCTTTTGGCAGATTGGGAATAAGAAATTCCATTGAACTGGCATCGCCATAATTAATTGTGCGATAAAGTTCATCGTCATCCGTATTCTGAATCTCAGTTGTTGCTTCAGTTTGCGTTGCGGCTGGGCGTGTAAATCTATTCGCCGCTAATAGAAGATCATATCGCCCTCCTGCTTTGTATGGCTCTGCCATAATGCCGGGAAACATTTCTTTCGCTGTTTGAAGTTCAGGCAGTGCGCTGATGATACCAATGTTTTTGTTACGCAACGAAACGTTTGGCGCCGCTTGTACTACCAACACTTTTTCGTCGGTTACAACACTGTCTGTTGTCTGAAGTTTCGCCGTAATGGTATATTCCCCTTCCACGTCCACTTTCCCAACTGAAACTCGTTCAGCAACAGGATATACAAACCTATCCGTTTCAAATTTCGGGACACCAAATGTTCCAACAAATTTACTGTAGAGCGATGGAAAAGTGATATACAACGAAAGAAACGTCGGATGTGGCTGATGCGTTTCGTTCAACACATAGAGATCAACAAACAGCGAATCGCCAACAGCATATACCACACTTGATGTTTTGATTGCAATGCGCAGTGGAGCCAGACGGCTCTTCAACAACGACGGTTCTCCCTTGAACATGCGCAAGTTATCAACCAAGCCGGAGTGATTTTCAATGGCGGTTGATTCCCATCCGCTGATGACGAAATAGTCATTCGCTTCGGCAAGGCGTGCCGTTTCAATCACTCGTCCCCAAAAATCGTACGACTTATTGCCGATAGAAACAAAAAGCGCATCCGCATCCGGAAATGCTTTTCGGAATCCCCAGCGATCGATGAATGAATCATACGCAGAAAGAATTTCCTGATGTTCTTTCAGATCGTAACTATTGCCGCCGAGTCTGTTAATTTCCTTCACCATGCGTTTGTGATTATCCGGCACAGCGGCGCCGAGCATTTCACCCCACATGACTATTTCTTTATCATTGGTAGAACGATGTGTGAAATCAGAAGAATTTCTATACAACTCATCTTGCCACACACCGGGACCGCCGACAGTGTGGTCATCCCACCAGCCGCTGTACGCATTTCCTGAATCATACATCACCTCACTACTGTACGGCTTCATCCACGCTTGGTTTGTAGAGGGCGAGCCGGAAGGAAATCCGGATTTCAACACAACGATGCGGCTTGGATCTTCTTCGTGGATTCTTCGCAACAGATGAAAAATTCTTGGGTTTTGTAAATCGGGATGAATTTCGTTTTGAACTGCATACAATAACAGTGAAGGATGACTGCGGTAGGCGCGTACCATACGGACAATTTTCTCTTCCATATACCGTTCGGCAAATGTTTGCGGTTCACCATTCTTTCCCGACACATCAACAGGTGCAGTTGGCGAAGAAGCGTAGAGAGAAAATTTTTCTCCCAACGCCGTTTGCCCACCACCTGGTTCCATGTATCGCATCAAACCGAGACGGTCTTGCGCATCAAGTACCTCTTTTTTCCCAATGTTCCGATGAAATTGTATGCAATTCAGTCCGAGCGATTTTGCTGCCGTCACTTCACGTTCGGCTAATTCACGCGTAGGAAACAGCCCGTTCAATCCCCAAAATCCCCATGAGATAGCAGAAGTAAGACGAATGCGTCTGCCGTTGAAACGAAGCATTGCATTGCTTCCGATTCCTTCCGCATTAAACCAACGGTAGCCAAATGTTACAGTGCGAAGATCGGTGTACTTCGGCTTTGCCGATGATACGCTGACATTGAGGTGATACAAATTCGGCGTTTCGTTGCTCCACAATGTTGCTTTGTTGTTTTCTAACTGCATAACAACAGTATCAACTCCACCAGGAAGTGAAGTAAGGATTCGTTCCCCGGCAACATCACTTGTTTTTGCGGAAGCAGCAGAAATTGTGAAACGGACCGTTGCTTTCAGCTTTTTCGATGAAAGATTTTTTACGATTGCATAAGCGCGGATTGTGTTGATATTCTCAGTATTCAACACCCAGACATCACTAATCATGAGCGAATCGTGTGCGGAAATTTCCATGCCACGGTCAAGTCCGCCGAAGCCGTGGCTTTTGTGAAATCGCTGTTGTGTGTTTCCCCACGTCATCAATTCGGTATCCACCCAGTCCAGTCTGCCCCCCGGATTAGTGATGCGAATAGCGATCCGATTTTTCTTCCCGGGAAGAATTGCACTACTGATATCGCACTCAAATGGAATTTCTGTAATGATATTATAGCCGACAAGTTTTTCATTGACAAACACTTCCGTCCGCAACCGTGCACCACGAATATGTAAAAGCACATGTTTGCCTTTGAACGACTTCGGCACTTCAACATCGCGCCACCACCACGAGACACCAAGATAATTTCCATTGAAGACGGTCGGATCTTCTTGTTCATAAGCATACTCTCCGTTTCGGTACGGACGATACCCTGTTGCTCCCCAGAAATATTGCTCCGCTGTAGCAGGTAGTGTTACTTGACGTGCATTACCTTGCTTTAATGATTCCCATCCGCCTGTTGGCACATTGACGGGCAACGTGTTGAGGTTTACCTCATCGGGAAGAAACAGAGAATCATTCTTCCATTGAGCGGTGGTATCAAGCCACAAATTCCAACCGTCGTCGGGAATCTGGAGACGAGTTTGTGAAAAAAGTGAAGAAGAAAGAAGAAGCAATGAGAAAAAAATTCTGCTGACGTTGTTTTTCATACAAGACCTCACCGAATCATTAAATTTCATCAATGATATGACATTCATGGATTTTTCCCTTGCGATCGATACGCAACGTTTTAATTTCAAACGGCGCAAATGTAAGTTTCCTGGAACTGTGTAACGGAAACAGATGAACAGAAGTTGTCGTTGCCGTTCCGCTGGTTTCATGCAGACGAACGATCAGCGCTTTACCATCCCAACTCTGTTTCATCGCCGTCAGTCTGATGTTTGACGAATCCATTTTGAATAATTCCACCCTCTCTGTATTTCCAATGGGAAGATGAGCATACACAATAGGCGGTGCGTTCAACCAATCTGCAAGCCCACTGAGTGATCGCAGAACTTCTTGTGTATCTCCGGCGGTTACCAGCAGTCGAACGTCGTGCACACCTTGATCCATAAATTTTCGCGTCGGAACATTGCCAAGTTTAAATCCCTGCTCGTGACAGTACGCCGCACTGCGAAGAACGGAGAGCCGAAGTTCTCCATCCTTAAAATCAAATCCATGCTGACCGTTGTTGACAATGCCAAGTGCTGTTTCCTTTCCATTCACCAAACCATGCACCATACACCAGCGCGAATGGACATGCTCTTCACCATCGGCAGGCCGATGAATTGCGCCGCCGGGAATTTCGCACAAGATTGATGGTGATGAAAAGAGTGTCGGAATGGAAAGTTTCAATCGTTTCCGCGTTTCGTTCCACTGAATACGCAAATGGAACTCAAGCACGTTCCACTGCGCGTACGAAATTGTTTTGATGGCAATACTGCTGTGTTGATACGTGAAAACAGATTCAGTGATTGAACGAACGGGTCCCGACACAAGAACAGAAAATTTTTCTTTCACGTGGTGAAATTCGCCGACAACATTTCTGTACCTCCACCGATCTGCTCCCCAGGCATCACCGTCGTCATCAACAACCAGCGCTTTCAACATTCCACCGGCAAGACATTCCCGCGACTGCCCGGCATCGATACTCGTCACCAATCCGGTTGACGAATCAAGCACATGATGCAGTAGCGGCGGCGCTGGCTGTTCGGTTTTTGTCCCCTCGTGAATACGGATTTCAAATTTTTCAACACCAACCGATGGTAGATGTGAAAAAAACGAAACTTTCCTTCGCCATCCATTAAACGGCAGTAACGATTCCGGTTGTTCTTGCTGTGATGGAATTTCATTTCCCTTCATATCGTACACACGCAGATGCCACTCGCCGGTCCACTTCGGACGCAAGTCGAGCATACACTCTGCCTCCACAGGAACATTGCAAAGCGCCGGATTCGTGTTGAAAACAGTAACCGGAACATAATGCTTTTTCTTCTTTCCGGCATTCCAACTATTTACTGCCTGCAGACGAATTCGACGGTACGACTCAGATGCCCCACCATACACATCGAGCGCATCGTGTTCAGCCGGTTCGGTGCACGAACCGGGAAGAATATCGTGAAAGTCATTGAAGAGATGATCTTTCCATATCTCTTCAAAGTGTGCTGAAGGAAACACATCCTTCTTCATCCACCACGAAACGGCGGCAATTGCTTCGGCTTGAGTCAATTCAGCAAGATTCTTCACTGCGCGTCGCTTCAAACGGGAAATGGAAGTATAACAACCCGTGAAGACGCGCTGAAGATCACCTTCAACAACAGGTGCGCGTGCACCGAATTTTTTCAGTGCAGCGTACAATTTCTCCGGTGTGCTGTGAATAATCTTCACACGCTTTTCAGTCCGTATAAACTCATCAATAATTTTCAAATCTTCTCTTGTTGCACCGCCGCCGTGATTTCCAATTCCCCAAAACACAGGAACATCGCGATTCAGTCTCAGCGCAAGTTCCGTTCCTTCCTGTAGCCGTTGAAAAATATTATCACGCTCAGTGTGGTACAATCCAACAGCAATGCGGTATGTTAAAATGGTAGAACCATCAACCCCTTTCCATTGATACAAATCCGAAGGAAGGTGCAGTTCTTGTTCCTGCGGACGCATGTGGATGTACATCGTGTAGCCCGATCGGCGGAGAATTTGCGGCAAGCCGCCGGAGTGTCCGAACGAATCAAAATTGTACGCGACAGTCGGCACGACGTTGAAATATTTTTTGAAGAACATTCTTCCATACGCAATATGACGGATGAGC
>JBFMDF010000078.1:0-8678 GCA_040753935.1 Bacteroidota bacterium
ACAAGCCGCTCTTGCCGCCGGTGCCGATGGATTGATGGTTGAAGTCCATGCTCAGCCGGATAAAGCATTGTCTGACGGTTATCAGTCGCTTTCGCCAAAAACATTCCTTTCGATGACGAAACAACTTAAAAAATACGAACCGATTATAGGACGAACCGTTGCGGTGTTGTCATGAGTTTCTTCACGAAAAATATTTTGACAAAAGAAGAACTGACAAAGATTTCCGAGACAATCCGATTGGCAGAACAAGAGACAATTGGGGAAATCAGAGTGAATATACAGAAGCGGCGATCGTTTAAGGAAAGGAACCTTTCTCTTCATGATCTGGCAGTAAAGAAATTTTTTACTCTTGGCATGGATAAGACGAAAGAGAAAACCGGTGTGTTAATTTTTTTACTGCTGAGCGACAGGAAATTTGAAATTATTGCCGATGAAGGCATTAACGCAAAGGTTACACAGGAATTCTGGAACATGCTTGCCAAAAAGATGGGTGAGTATTTCAATCAAAACAAGTTTAGCGACGGTATCTGCTACGTTATTAACGAAGTCGGTGCAGTTCTTAAAAGAGAATTTCCTATCAAACCGGGAGACGAGAATGAACTCTCGGATGACGTTGTCATATCATAACCTGTTAATTCTATGAAGTGTACAATTGCTGTTGCTCAAATTGATTCAACCGTTGGCAACCTTACCAAGAACATTGCCCACCACATTACCTTCATTAAAAAAGCAATTGCAAAAAAAGCCGATATCGTTGTCTTTCCGGAGTTAAGTCTTACCGGCTATTCAATAAAGGATCTCAACTGGGATGTTGCTCTTCGAGCTGAGCCGCAAAAGTTGTTTTCTGAATTTCTCAGACTCTCAAAATCAATCACCATTATTCTCGGCGCAGTTGAAGAAAGAGAAAATTTTGGTTTATACAATTCAGCATTTTTTTTCGAAGATGGAAAAATCCAATCTGCACATCGGAAAATTTATCCTCCTACCTACGGAATGTTTGAAGAACTGCGTTACTTCAATCAGGGAAACGATGTTCGTGTTATCCACTCAAAACACGGCAAGCTTGGTATACTGATTTGCGAAGATATGTGGCATATTGCACTTCCCTATATTCTTGCCCATGATGGTGCCGATGTTATTATTAGTTTAACAGCAAGTCCGACACGTATATCGGGTACATCAAAATCATTAACTGTTGTTGAAGTAAATCATGAACAGCATCGTGCCTATGCGCGCTTATTGAGTACGTATATTGTATTCGCCAACCGTGTGGGATTTGAAGATGGTGTCAATTTTTGGGGTGGTTCGCAAGTTGTCGATCCTTCTGGCACTGCCGTTGTTACAGCGAAATTGTTTGAAGAAGATTTGATCCTTGCGAAATTAGATGACAACACTATCAGACGATCTCGTCGTTTTTCCCGTCATTTTGTTGATGATTCGGCTCAGTTTACAATTCAACAATTAAAAAAATCTTTAAAACGAAGAGATAAGTAAGTATTTTTGTAACCAATAATTATATTTCAAGGACATGTTATGACTACTGAATATAAAGAACCAGGACCAATTTTAGACCGTGAAAATCCCTTTGAATCAATGATGCAGCGGTTTGATGTCGCTGCTGAAATTCTGGGACTTGAGGATGGTGTATATAATTACCTCAAAACACCCGTTAAGCAGATTACCGTTTCAATTCCTATCCAAATGGATAATGGCGCTATTGAAATTTTTGAAGGACACCGCGTTATACACAACGATATTCTCGGACCTTCGAAAGGTGGAATTCGTTACGCACCAGATGTGAACATTGATGAAGTAAAAGCACTGGCAGCGTGGATGACGTGGAAATGCGCACTGCTGAATGTCCCGTTTGGCGGTGCAAAAGGGGGAATAAAATGCGACCCATCGAAATTGACACCTGTTGAATTAGAAAAAATCACACGCCGATATACGGCAAATATGATGGATGTTTTTGGGGATGACAGAGATATTCCTGCTCCGGACATGAATACGAACGAGCAAACGATGGCGTGGATTATGGATACCTACTCCATGCACATGCGCAGGACGGTGAGCGGTGTTGTTACCGGCAAACCTCTGCTTATCGGCGGTTCGCTTGGCAGACGTGAAGCGACGGGACGAGGAGTGATGATTGTAACACTTGGGGCGATGGAGAAACTCGGTATGAAACCCAAAGATACTTCCGTTGTTGTTCAGGGATTTGGAAATGTCGGCTCAATTTCTGCACAATTACTGCGCGAACAAGGTTGCAAAATTATTGGAATTGGGGATGTAACAGGCGGGTATTTCAATAAGCGGGGAATTGATATCCAGAAAGCAATAGAGTATGTACGAGAAAATAGAACGCTCAACGGATTTACCGGTGCCGAAAAAATTACACAATCTGAATTGCTTGAGCTGGAATGCGATGTATTAGTGCCGGCAGCAAAGGAAGACCAAATCACACACAAGAACGCGGATAAAATTAAAGCAAAAATTATTGCCGAAGGAGCCAATGGTCCCACCACAGCAAAAGCAGATCCGATTTTGAACGATCGAGGCATTGTTGTCATTCCCGATATTCTAGCCAACGCCGGTGGTGTTACTGTCTCTTACTTTGAGTGGGTGCAAAATCGAGTTGGATATTATTGGTCGCTCGATAGAGTCAATCGCAGACTTGAGCGGATGATGAAAGCAGCGTTCGACAATGTCTATGAAACCGCCTCGAAGCACAAAGTTTCATTAAGAATCGGCGCGTATATTGTTGCTATTGATAAAGTGGCAAGAACCCTTAAGATTCGCGGTATTTACGCCTAACGGTCGAATGATTCCATGGATGCGAAACATATCGTTGATCATGCTGATTGCATCGGCGGTATGTTTTGCGTCTGACCATTCTGCTCAACAATCTCACCGAAGTATCATCAAACAGTTGACACAACAGACGGTTGAGGGAATAATTGATCGTTGTTTCACTGTTCTTCCTGCCTCAATTGCAGTATCAATGGATAGTTCTGCACTCAACACGATGGTACATCACGATGTGGCAGAGTCGTTCTTGTCGAAAAAAATTGCCGTCTTCACTTCCCAAGCATCAGCAGATACAGTTTTTGAATTTTCTGCCTACGATGTAACGCTGAAGTATGGTGAAGCATTCACAGAATCATTCTTCGGACGGCGCAAAGTCAGTCGGACAATTTCATTGTCCGCACAATTTTCTATTCTTTCACAATCACAACACAAGGTGATTGCCACACAAAAAATGACGGTAACAACTGTCGATACCATCGATTATGCCGTTGTACAGACGTTGAACGACCCTTCAATTCCTTTTTCTTCGGTTATAGAACCGCAACTTTCGTTTTTCGATTCCATCCTCGAGCCGGCAATTGTAACAGTTGCCTCTGCAGTAGTGATCTATCTGTTTTTTACTATCCGCAGTTAAATTAGGACGTTACCGAGTAGAGTTATGAAAAAAGCCGCGGGTATGATTATTATTGTTTTCGTCCTTAGCACCTTATATCTCATTTTACATCATCTTTCACCGACTCCCGTCTCTCACCCTATCGTACAAGAACCTGTAGCCAAAGTTCGCGTCATTGCATATGGAGATATTAACCTTGGTCGAAACGTTGGGCAAAAAATATTAAAGGGAGACACCACTTTTCCATTTAATAAGATTGACCTTTTCCTCGATTCTGCTGACATTATTTTTGCAAATCTTGAATCGTCTATTTCTGAACAGAACGGAGAAACGGTAAGCCCAAAGAGTAACATTGTGTTTACTGCTCCTCCGTTGGCTGCCCGAACATTGAAACAGGCAGGACTCACGATTCTTTCGACTGCCAATAACCATGCATTGGACTACGGCGTTGATGGAGCCATTGAAACAATCAACTATCTCCAACAGCAGAACATTTTACATGTTGGGACATCACTAACTTCGGATTCGTTATTTAAACCGCTAATTATCGAGAAAAACAAAATAAAATTTGCTATCTTTGCAGTAACGGAGTTCGTGAATTTCAATCCGAAACAGTGGTGGAAAGTTGTTGCCCCAATTGATACCCTGCGGCTGAAAGAAGAATTGAGCAGAGTGCGCGACAAAGTCGATGTCATTATTCTGAGTTGTCACGGTGGAACGGAGTATGGGCAACAACCGTCAGAGTCAATTCGTCAATTTGCGTTATGGTGCGCGACAAACGGTGTCGATCTCTTTCTAGGACACCATCCGCATGTAACCTATGGAGTAGAAAAGATAAATCGAAGCATTCTTATTCTTTCACTCGGAAATTTTATCTTCTACCAGCCGCAGATGTATTGGACACAGCGCAGTTACGGTGTCAGTTTTATGTTTGAGAAAACAGACAGGCAGGTGAAGTATGATATTGAACGATTTATCCCGTTATCAGTCGGTTTCCAAACTCATCGGATGACGGACACAGCAGAAATCCGGAAATTGAAAGAACGTACACAACAGTTTTCAACTATTGAATTAACTACCTATTGGAAGTAACGTGAGAAACGATAGAATGTATTGGATTGCCATTGTTGCAGCAATGGCGTTGATTTCATGTTCATCAACAAAAGAAATCGAAACGCTTCCCGCCGATGTTCGCTATCAGCGTGCCAAAGCGTTGTTTGATGACGAAAAGTACTTGGAAGCGATTGATGAATTTAAGATTGTCATCGTTCAGTACCAAGGAAGTGAATATGCCGATGATGCACAATTTTATTTAGCCGAATGCCGCTTTCTGCGCGGAGAATATATTCTTGCGGCGGCGGAATATGATAATCTCATTCGAACAATGCCGACGAGTCCCTACGCAACAATCAGCAGATACAAAAAGGGATTGTCGCACTATCGGCTTGCACCGAAATCGCAATTAGATCAAAAATATACACGTCTTTCCATTGAGGATTTTCAAACGTACATCGAGTATGCACCAACCGATTCGCTGGTGAGCGACGCAGAGACAAAAATAAAAGAACTCACCGACCGTCTGGCAAAAAAGATATTCGAGAGCGGTAAACTCTATTACCGTTTAGAATACTATCGGGCATCAATCGCCTACTTCAACAAAGTGATTTCGGAGTATAATGATTCGCAATTTACCGATGATGCTTTGCTGTGGAAAGCTCGGTCATTGAAGGAACGGAAGGAATTTGATGCAGCAACAACATCGTTGATGGAATTGCTGACGAAGTATCCTGAGACAGAGTTAAAAGCCGATGCTCAGCAACTTCTTTCTGAAATCGAACAGGAACGCAGCGCCTACGAACATGAACAGCAACAGAAACTCGCACGGCAAAATGGATAATCGATTCCCCTTAAAAAATCATCAGGCAAGTATGACACAGTTGGTATTACCGAATGATACCAATCAGTTGGGCAATCTGTTGGGTGGGCAGTTGATGCATTGGATCGATTTGGTCGCTGCTATTGCGTCAGCACGACATTCTAAACGCGTCTGTGTTACTGCTTCTGTTGACGAATTGAATTTTCTTCATCCGATTAAAACCGGAGAAGTGGTAACACTGCTGGCTTCCGTCAACAGAGTTTTCAGAACATCAATGGAGGTTGGGGTGAGGGTGTTGTCAGAAAATATGCAAACTGGTGTGGTACGGCACGCCAACACTGCATACCTTACCTTTGTTGCTTTGGATAATGAGGGAAAACCGGTTGAAGTCCCTCAAATTCCTCTTGAAACAGAAGAGGAACGCCGACGGTTTGAGGAGGCATTAATTCGGCGCGAACAACGGTTGGAACGACGAAAAAGAATATTTCGTAAATAATATTGTGCTCACTACAGGGGACTTTCGTTTACTTCATTCTGCGTCAATGATATGTTTGTTTATCATGTTGCATTCGCAGAGTTTTTCACAACTTCGTCCGCGTCCGACCCTTTCCCTTGTAGAAGAATTTTCTTCCCCAACGGACTTACGACAAGCACAATTTTTTACCTTTTCCAATTCCCGCAGTCGTGATCTGCTCTATTACAGTAACAACACCTTTGTAATTTCTGTTGCAGTTAACAAAGGGGATGGTACCTTTCAACAGGCTAAAATACTTGACACACTAAACTGTACCTCAATGGTTGCCGGAAACCTGAACAACGATGACATTGACGATATTGTGGTAGTGCAGAGGGAAAGCAATAAAATAGTGGTCTATCTTAGTACTGTGAAAGATACTTCCTATACAAAAAAAATATTTCCCGTCAGTTTTTATCCTGAGCGGGTTATCATCGCTGATATTTCTGGGGATCAGATTAACGATATTATCGTCTATGGAAAACTCTCTACTGGTGTTACTGTTTTTCGAGGAACGAGAACCGGTACATTTCGCGAACCGAAAATTTTATTCACTTCCTTTCCTGTCAGTTCGTTGGCGGTGATTCGTCTGAATGGGGATGATATCCCGGATGTTGTCGTTCGTAATTGGTTAAAAAACGAAGATGTCTTTTATTTCGGCGTTGGAAATCTTCGTTTCTCTGAACAGTCCGCCCTTTCGTACGGGGCAGATTCAGTGGTATCGTTATTTGCTGACGTCAATAACGATGGCATTACCGATGCCATTGTTGCCTCTGCGCAGTATCAATCGTTGCTTGTGTACCACAGCGATGGCTTGGGAAATTTTCAACGAATGCAAAGTCTTCCTTTGTTACAGCCGGCGGCAATGCTGTTTACCGCTTCATTTTCACATTCCTCTGCTATCGACATCGTACTGGTAGGTGAGTCAGGAAAACAATTTTCTCTGTACCTGAATCGCGGAAACGGATCATTTTTCGATGAAATTGTTTTTGGAATTCCATATCGTCGTAGCAGACTCATATATGGAGATATTAACGCCGATGGATATCCCGATATGATGTGTATTGACGCTGATACCTCACGGTACACTGTTTACTGGAATGCTCAGACAACATTTACTCGTTCAATAGAACCGCTGTTTGCCGTTGGGAATTCACCCAACAACCTTTTTGCATCTGATATCAATGCTGATGGATATGATGATCTATTGATCAGTAACGGAGGTTCGAATACGATATCGGTGATCTATGGTTCGCCGCGGTTATCGTCGAGTCAACTGTCGATTGAAACGCCCGATGAACCTTCTTCGGTAAGTGTGTATGCAAAGTCAGATTCATCGTTAACGCTGATTACGGCACACAGTCATGATTCAAAAATCGGCATCACTACCTTGTCTGCTTCGTCAGACACTTCCACGTCACTGATTGGTGAGGTGGAATCATATACCATCGCTTTGACAGGAAAGCCATCGCATGTTCTTCCGGATCTTTCACCGCATACTACCATGTTGTCGTTGTATGTCTTTCTTCGCAGTCAAACAAACTCCATCGTTTTCTATCAGCAATTGCAGGGAGCTACATTTGTGGTGAAAAGTTTAACCCCTCTTATTCCCTCACGAATTTTGTTTGCGACAATCAGCGATGTAAATAACGACGGATATACTGATCTTGTGTACCTATACAATGATAAGCGAACAAATGCCGATATCCTCGGTGTTACGTTAAACGATGTGAAAAGTGAGTTTACCGGGACAACGTACAGCATTACACTGCCCGATACAGGTAACCGACGATCTTTTCTGTTGATAGAAGATTTAAATTCAGATCAACAAAAAGATTATCTTGTATACAGCGCAGCAACCCGGCAATTGTATTTTATTGCCGCAAAGAAAAACGGCGAATTCAGTACACTTGTCTCCATTGCAGATAACATTACGCTGACACATCAGGAGTTGCTGCAAGTGTATGATGTTGATGCAGACGGGGTTCTTGATATCGTGTATTTTGATTCAGTTACGAAAACGATAAATGTATTACGAAACAAAGGGAATGGAACATTCTACCCCAGTCGGCGGCTATTGTCGCGTCAACAAGAAACAGCATTCACCTGCGGTGATTTTAACGGTGATGGTGTTATGGATATAGCTCTTCTCCAGCCGAATCGTCAAGCAGTTGAAATACAATATGGTAAAAGTTATTAGTTTTTTTATCGCCGTGATCACTATTGCTATTCACTTCGTGTTTGCTCAACAGGAAGTGGAAAAGTGTGGAACGTACCGCAGCGTGAAATTGCTTCACCAAAAGCAAAAAACGGCATTAGAACTGGCAATGTTAGAACGACCAGCGATGCAGCGGAGTGAATTAACGTCGAGTAAACGTTTCAGAGTGCATTATGACACTTCCGGTATTAACGAACCTGCACTGCTCGACGCAAACGGAAACAGGATTCCACAGTCATATCGACAATACATTGATACGTTGAAATATTTTCTGGATTCGGTGTGGCGTGCGGAAATCGATGCCTTCGGCTTCATTCCTCCCCCTTCGGATAACGGCAGGGGCGGGGGAGATGAATATGATTTTTACGTTGTTGCTTTTTTTGACGGAACATTTGGTGAAACTGTTATTGAAGGAGATTCTCCTGTCGGTCCGCCGAAAACAAATCAGCAGTATACTTCGTTTATAAAAATCGAAAATGATTTTGCCGGCTATCGAACAACAAGAGATTCAGCAGTTGCGGTTACGTGTGCGCACGAGTTTCATCATGCAATTCAGGTAGGAGGTTCGGGTGTGTGGGAGATGAAAGATTATTACTTTTATGAGTTGTGTGCACAGTCGATGGAGCCGACAGTTTTTCCTCATGTGAAA
>JBFMDF010000079.1:0-8620 GCA_040753935.1 Bacteroidota bacterium
TCTTTATTATATTCAATCTTATCAAACATTGGTGCGATTATTTCTCCAAATCTTTTCGCTAGGCCATTAGCTGGATACACTACAGAAAGATTACGAGCATCTGTTTGTGAAATAAATGGTTGAGCTGAACCACGAAGTGGCCAAATTTTGTCTCCGCGCGTAGCGAAGAATAAGTATTCTGTGGAGATATCTGGAACCGTAGCCCAGAACCGAATTGTGTTCTTAATGCAAGACCACTTACCACGAGCCAACCAAGTGTATCCTGAGTTTGCACCAATTGCACTTACAACTACTCCGGCGCGGTCGTAATCATAATACGAAAGAAAGCCGTCGGGGCCTTTCGCACTATATGCCAAGTAACCTTTGTCAACGTATGATTTCTTTGTAACGTTTGTGTCACCCCAATTAACATCAGCAATTTCGCCAAGTTTAGTTACTCGCCACCCCTCAGGCAACCCATCACGCGTTGCGTCAATAAACCAACTCTTAAAAATTGCCTGTGCGATGTGCTCTAACGTCTCGTTCATCCGCCGGTTCAACTCGATTTTGTCATCCAGCGTGCCAAGGATGTGGGCAATGGCGCGACGCTGTGCCGTCTCTCTTGGCCAAGGGATAGGTAGCATCTCCAAGTCCCTTCGGGTGGCATTACCAAACACCGAACCGCTACCCTCGATTGCATCCCATTGGGACTCTTTCGCTCGCAGTACGAACTCCAAATAGCGTGCATCCTCAGGGTTACTCGCCCTTATAATGCACAACCCGCGCCCAATTGCACATTCTCGGTCTGCGATGTTTACTCGACCAATGGGTGCGCGAACGCTAAGCAGGATGTCACCTGGTTTGGCAATCCGTGATGGCTCAGTGCAATAGACCCGTGGTGTGGGAAATCGATAATTGAAGTCGGCCACTCCTTGGAAGAAGGGGAGGCCTTCTCCTAGTTCGTTATAAGTCTCCCCAGGCGGAGATTGACCCATAATTATCTCCGCAACTTCACCGAGACGCCACTCACCCGCCATACCCGATCTCCTTCAGGTTTGTCCATATCGTTTCATCGAGTTTTTTAGATTGCTCCATCTGTTGGCGCAGTGTGGCAGTCAGGCGTTTCATTTTTTCTTCGAACGGTTCGCCGTCGTCTTCAACTTCAGCCGCGCCAACGTAGCGCCCCGGTGTGAGAATGTGTCCGTGCTTGCGTATCTCCTCCAGTGTGGCGCTTTTGCAAAAGCCGGGAGTGTCCTGGTAGCCCTGGTTGGTGGACGGTGTGGACAAGTTGGACGGGTCACCGCGCCATGCATGGTATGTGCCGGCAATTTTTTGAATGTCTTCTTCTGTCAATTCTCTATGCACACGGTCAATCATTGTGCCTAAGTTGCGTGCATCAATGAAGAGAGTCTCTCCGCGGCGGTCTCGGTACCTTCCATTCTTTTTGTCTCGCGCTAAGAACCAAAGGCAGACAGGAATCTGAGTAGAATAGAAAAGTTGCCCCGGTAGCGCGACCATGCAATCAACGAGGTCGGCTTCAATAATTGCTTTGCGAATCTCTCCTTCGCCCGATTGATTGGAAGACATAGAACCATTTGCCAGAACAAAGCCGGCAAATCCGGTTGGCGCAAGGTGATGAATGAAATGCTGAACCCACGCAAAGTTGGCGTTTGAAGCAGGAGGAATGCCGAACTTCCAGCGCTTGTCGTCTTTGAGCAAGTCGCCGCGCCAGTCGCTATCGTTGAACGGCGGATTGGCGAGAATGTAATCGGCTTTGAGATCGGGATGAAGATCGCGATGAAATGTATCGGCGTGTTCTTTGCCGAGATTGGCATCAATGCCGCGAATGGCGAGGTTCATCTTTGCAAGCCGCCATGTTGTGTGGTTAGATTCCTGACCGTAGATGCTAATGTCGCCAATCTTTCCGCCGTGGGCTTCCACAAACTTTTCGGATTGGACAAACATTCCGCCTGAACCACAGCATGGATCGTACACACGTCCTTTGTATGGAGCAAGCATTTCAACCAACACAGCGACAACACATCGTGGCGTGTAGAATTGTCCGCCTTTCTTTCCCTCCGCGCTGGCAAACTGAGAAAGAAAATACTCATACACACGACCGAGGATATCCTTTGAGCGGTTTTCTTTACTTCCCAAGCCAATGTTGCCGATGAGGTCAATCAGTTGTCCGAGACGCTGTTTGTCGAGTCGCGGATGTGCGTAGTCTTTTGGTAACACTCCTTTGAGTGTGGGATTGTCTCGTTCAATAGCGAGAAGCGCATCGTCAACAATTTTACCGATTTTTGGATCTTTGGCTCGCCCGCGAAGATATTGCCAACGTGCTTCAGGCGGAACCCAAAAAATGTTGACCGCCCGATACTCGTCGGGGTCTTCGGGATCAGCGCCTTTTGGTATATCATTTACTAATTTAGCATGATGTTCTTCAAAGGCATCTGAGATATATTTGAGGAAGATAAGTCCGAGCACGACGTGTTTGTATTCTGCGGCATCCATATTGGAACGCAGAGCATCGGCGGCGCGCCATAGTTCGTTCTCGAATCCGAGGTTTGCACCGTTATTGGTTCGGGGTTGCGGCATTTGTAATCCTTGGTGATGTACGACCTACTTCAAATTTAACAATATACTGAGACAGTTGAAAAACTGTTTTTAATGAAACATCTAAAAAATTCATGAGTCTGTCATGTCTACGATTCGTAGAGGTGAGCTCACCTGAACGGCGAACTCTGGCAGGCCTGCCTGCCGTCAGGCGGGCGCTCAGTGTGATTTTTGCTTGTTTACAAGCGATTTTTCACAGGTCTCTATCGTTAACTTTCAATCCACTGTGAATTTTACTGTATCCTCAACTCCTGTTTTACTTCATCGAACAAAACAGTGAATTGCTGAAGCGGCTCTTCGGCAGGACCTTTCATGACGGCGCCGTTTGCTGCGTTGTACTGCGAACCGTGAAACGGACATGTCATCACATTATTAACCGGCGCGCCAACTTCCGCTCCCATGTGCGTACATTGCGCGGCGTAGGCGACGAATTCTTTTTCGGAAAGACGAATGATGAGAATAACATCGCCGTTATTGATAACGCTAAATCGTTTCTTCACTGCGCCGCCAACGTTGCGTAACAGCGGTTCGTTGGCGAGCAACAGCAACGGCTCTCCCTCAATCACCGGAATATTTCTGCTGGCATACAACAGTTTGCCAACGCTGCATGATTGCAATGTGGGAGAAAGCATCGCGCCGCAAACAATGACGGCGGAATCGGTGAGAAAATTTCTGCGAGAAATATTCATACACTTCAAAAGAAAATGTGATACGCTGTTCTATGACCTAAGATGTAAAACATTTGTTGCGGTATTCCATGATGTTTCAAATTTCTTCAGTGGCTCTATTGCTTTTCCATCAATCACCGTTCCATCGTTACTGCGGAAGCGAGAGCCGTGGTTGGGACAGACAATGATGCCGTCTTTTGGCAGGCGCACTTCAACTCCTTTATGTGTGCAGAGTGCGGAGTAAGCGGCAAATTCTTTTTCGGAAAGGCGGATGATGAGAATCGGTTCGCTGTTGTTTAGTTGTCTAAAGCGTTTTTTGATTGCTCCGCCCGGTGTTTGTAATTCCGGATAGTCGGCAAGATGAACGACCGGTTCTCCTTCTTCAACCGTATCGCACGCGGAAAGCAGTGCGCTCATTACACCGCCGCAGGCGAAGCAAAATCCCGCTTTTGCAGAGGTGGTGAGAAATTCCCGGCGCTGTGTGTTGTGTGTAGATTTCATCTCGCTTGTTGTGGTTTCTTATTGACTGATGTTACACATCAGTGTATCGCCGACCTCCCGCTCAGCATAACATCATTTGAAATTGTCACACTTCGACTTCACTCAGTGTGACTTTTGATTGTTTACAAACAATTTTTCAAATGTTTCCAAGGCATGACATCAAAAGCCATGTTGTCTCCGGCTTATAAGAAGAATACCTCATTCACATCGTGGGTTGACTCCGTTTACCACGGCATCACCTTCTTTTTTTTGAAAGTTACGAAATAAATTCATACTATCCTATGGACAGACTTGTCTGTCAATACAAGAATGTGCCTCGAGCGTGATTCGACGTCTCCCGATTGAACGACAATTGAGACGTGCTTACCATGACTATTTTCTCGGTGGACATTGCGTCACGTTTTCAGCCCCCTTTGTGGTTTATTAACAATTGTTAAACTTATCATCGAATGTCTTATGACAACATTATGTTCAGTCCTGTTGTTGTTTCTTCAACTCACAGTTCCCCGTGAACTGCTGCAATCCATCACTGCTGAAAAACTTCGGGCGCATATTGCAGTCCTCTCGCACGACTCGCTGGAAGGACGCGGTCCTGCTTCGCCCGGAGACAAGAAGGCAACCGATTACATTATCTCGCAATTCAAAAAATTCGGCCTGGAACCTGCAGGAGAAAACGGAACATTCCTGCAGAAGGTTCCAATGGTCGGCATCACCGTCGATCCGAAGACAACGCTGACACTTTCCAACGGAAAACAGCGATTGAACCTTACGTACTCAACCGATTTTGTTGCAACAACAGAAATGTATGAGCGAATCATCACACTCAATAATGCAGAGTTGGTCTTCGTCGGTTACGGCATTGTCGCCCCCGAACAGCAATGGGATGATTACAAAGATGTTGATGTGCGCGGAAAAATTTTAGTGATGATGAACAACGATCCGTCGTCTGATGACCCGAAGTTTTTCGGAGGGAAAGGAAGAACGTATTACGGCAGGTGGACGTACAAATATGAAATTGCCGCGCAGAAAGGCGCGCTTGGAGCAATTGTTATTCACACAACACCATCGGCGGGGTATCGGTACGAGGTGATTCAAAATTCGTGGAGCAGAGAGATGTTTGACCTCGACGAAAAATCTGCCGCACCGAAACTGAAACTGAAGGCGTGGACAACCGAAGAGGCAACGAAGAAATATCTTCAACTTGGCGGATTTAATCTCGACTCACTCATGGCGCTTGCCGAACAACGCACATTCAAACCGATACCGCTCGGTATGACGCTCACCACCACAATGAAAGTGACCATTAAGCGCATGGAAACGAACAACATCATCGGTATGCTTGCCGGCAGTGATGCTGTTTTGAAGAATCAGTATCTTGTTTTTAGCGCGCACTATGACCATTTCGGTATCGGCAGACCAATCAATGGAGATTCAATTTACAACGGAGCACTCGATAACGCCTCAGGCACTTCGTTGATGCTGAATCTTGCCGAAACATTTGCATCAATGAATGTGCGACCGAAACGTTCTCTGTTGTTTGTTGCTGTTGCCGCGGAAGAACAGGGTTTGCTCGGCTCAAAATATTTTGCAAACAATCCCACTGTGCGGGCAACACAGATTGTTGCCAACATCAACACCGATGTCATCAATGTCATTGGAAAGACCAGCGACATATTCTTTCAAGGTGCGGATCGCTCATCGCTCGGAAGCGATTTGGCGGAAGTTGCACGGCAGATGAATCTTGTCGTGGGGAAAGATCCGGCGCCGGAGCAGGGGAGTTTTTACCGAAGCGATCATTTCAGTTTTGCGAAAGTCGGCATTCCGGCGATGTCAATGGGAAGCGGACGAAGCGTTGTTGGCGTTGATACTGCCGTTGTGCGGATGATGCGCGAACGCGGGGCAAAAAATTACCATCAGCCCAGCGACGAAATGTATGACGACTGGAATTACGACGGCGCCTTACAGCAGGCGGAAGTTGTTCTTCGGCTGGCTTGGAGAATTGCCAACATTATCGAAATGCCGTACTGGAATTCGGGAGATGAATTTGAATTGGTGAGAAAGAGATCGCTGATGAATTAGTTCTTGCTGGAAAAGTGTGTGGCAAGAAAAATATACGACACCTTGGAAATATACATTGAATAAATTTTACAGTATTTCGTTTTATTTATACGGTGTGGGGTATTTGTGTGTTTTTCAGTGAGAAACTAAACAGTAGCAATGCTGTCATGCTCTCTCTTTCTTCACAAATTCTACAATACTCATTGCGTCATTGATGGGTTCAACAGAAGGAGAGTTAAAATTCGCATCGAGACGCGCCGCAAGACGACCAGCCGCCAAACGCACCGCTTCGGGCACTGTTGTGTCTTTTTCCGCTTGATGGAGGAGGTGAAGAAAATCTTCAGAAGAGGAATGGTAGAGTTCTCTCAACGCAATTCCCGCAATGCGTCGCGCAATGGTACGCGTACGGCCGGGATGTTGGTTTGGCAGCACGCGCTTCAGTTCGGTTTCGATGTACGTAAGCCAGTTCACAGCACTTTCTTTCCCACCTCACACTCACTACATCGTTCATCTACGCAGTACCGTTTATTCAACTGAATCAATCCCTGCTGTTGATATGCGAATTCAATCTTGATTTTTCCTTTGACGAGGTGCTTCATCATCGTGCGGAGAATTGAGTTGTCTTCTAACGGCGGTAGTTCAACGGCAACATTCAAGCAATGTTCCGCAAGTTCGCTTTTCCTGAATATCTTTGCATACAAACATACGAAAGGAATGATGGTGTTGACGATGATATCGTACCTTCGTGATTCACCGAGCAGTGAATGCTTGCGATGCGTTGCTTCAGTAAACGAGAAATGGAAATTCCAAAACGGATCATCGCCGGTGTCGAAAAGTTGCAGCAGTTGTTCGATTTTCGATTGCGGCGATGAATACTTCCCTTCAACAATGACGATGAGCGATTTGAACAGCGATTGGGTCAGCAATTTGTGTAGAAGAACTCCTGCCGAAGCAATGCGGATAGTGGGAAAGTTTGAAGGACGCGTTGGCGAGAAAATCCACACGGAAGAATGCAACGCCATCAGCGGAATTTGCACCGGAAGTTCTTTCCACAGAGTCTGCATCTGATGCACGTACACCTTTGATTGCTGATCGGTTACTTCATCGACCATAGGAAGTAAGCCCGACACTTTGAACAACACCGATTGAATTTCTTGTATGGACAGTTCACGTACGGAGGAAAGATTTTTCCATTGAAGCATCGACACCCGCTCTGCCAGCAAACCCATTCCCTCTCTGTTATTCGAGTATCCAAGTCCATCCATCATTCCTTCGTAGAGTAACTGTTCCCACGGCAGTTTTTGTCTGAACAGTTCTTTATCAATGTCCAGATCAGAAATCGGAATCTCATTTGGATCAATCATCTCGTTGTAGGGTGGGTGTGGTTCACCGATAATGTTGCGCTGAGAGAGGATGATGTTGCACAACCGTTCATACAGGCGGTGGACTTTCTCCTGCAAACGTTCACGGTACATCGTGCGAATCCAGCCGCTCAACAGCGCGGCATCAATTGAATCATTCACAGGCGCGCACGTAATCGGCTTACTAATTGATGAATATTCTTCGCGCGAAAGTTGATCGGAAAGATGTTGAATGGACGAAAGAAGAAACGGTTCGAGAATGACAGTAGGAATGACTCTGCCGCTGTGGGAGTGTGTCCGTGAAGAATTTCCGCTGAGAACGACGTGAAGGATGACAGAATTATAGGCAGGGTCGTTCTGATGCTTGTGACTATTCCAATCATCCGCCGCTTTGTGAAATTCAATATCGCCGGTAAATCTTTTTCCGCCGATTTCCACTATTGCGTTTCTGAAGTCGGGTCCGCTGCCGCGGTGAAGAACACCCGGATCGATAACGCGGATGGAACGGTTGTCCGTGGTAACAAGTTTCGACACATCAAACAGTTGTTTTGACCAGATATGGCGCAGTAACTCTTCGCGCATAAGCTACTGTAGCAGATCGGCGTTAATGCCGACCTGCCGGAAAAGTTTTTTTTCTAAAAGAATTTATTTCGTCCCGCAATTTCATTGCTTCACAGCGTGCTGCTTCTGTAAAATTTTTTCCATCAGATGCATAGAGAATACTTCGGCTCGCGTTAATCAGCACTCCCATACCATCTTTTGTACAGCCGTAGCGTATCACCTCTTCAAGATTGCCTCCCTGTGCGCCGATGCCGGGAACAAGAAATGGCGCAGTCGGTGCAAGTTTACGCACTGCGTGAATGTCTTTCGATTTTGTTGCACCAACGACAAAGCCGAGATTATCATGTTTTGTCCACTGCTGCGATGTGACGACAACTTCCTCAAACAACCGTCGCTTGCCGATTTTTTTATATTGGAAATCGTACGCTCCTTCGTTTGAAGTGAGTGCAAGAAGAAAAACGCCTTTTTCTTTCCATTGAAGAAACGGTGTGACAGAATCGTCTCCCATATATGGTGCCACAGTCATCGAATCAAATTCCATTGTATTGAGAATAGCATCGGCATAATACAACGACGAGTTGCCGATGTCGCCTCGCTTTGCATCGGCAATGGTGAGTTTGGATGAAGGAATCATCGCACGAGTTTTTTCAATTATCGTCCAGCCTTCTTTTCCCAGTGCTTCATAAAATGCAAAATTGATTTTGTAAGCGCAGACGAGGTCTTTTGTCGCTTCGATGATCTGTTTGTTAAATTCCAGTACGCCATTCTTCTTTGTTTGAAGATGCGCGGGAATCTTCTTCGGATCAGTATCGAGACCGATGCAGAGGAGGGAGTTGTTTTTTTTTTGGAGTGTTAAAAGATATTTGGTAAAACTCA
>JBFMDF010000080.1:0-8475 GCA_040753935.1 Bacteroidota bacterium
CAGCGCTGTATCTTTACCACTTTCATTACGCTGAGCCGCTCATCACCTTTCAATCCTAAAAATTCATTGACCCATAACGCAATGCCGTCTGTTCCGGATTTATCCGTGATGGAAACACGCGGCGGGCGATTGAGCAGTGTCGTTGTATCAAAAATGTTATAAATCTGTTCGAACTTTCGTAATCCTCCGGCATGAATGCCGGCACGAGTTGTGTTGAAATCCTTCCCGACGAACGGATAATTCGGCGCAATGTGTGTACCAATTTCTTTTTCGTAGTACTGAGCCATTTCAGTAATTACCGGAAGATTAATACCGTTCAAACTTCCTTTCAATGAAATGTATTCAATAATAGCTCCTTCCAGAGGCGGATTGCCGCATCGTTCGCCAAATCCGAACAGTGTGCTGTTCAGCGCATTCAATCCGTAAATCCACGCACTGGCGGCGTTAATGTGTACTTTGTGGAAATCGTTGTGTCCGTGCCATTCCAAGCGGTCGGGCGAAACTCCGCACTCATGACGCAATCTCCAGATCAATTTTGGAATTGACCGCGGTTCGGCTACGTTCGGGTATGCTACTCCAAATCCCATAGTGTCGCACAAACGAATTTTTACTTTCATGTGTTCCGGTTGGTTTTCGGTCAACCGTTCTAATCGCTGAACAAAAGGAAGGACAAAACCTGCCAAATCTGCACGCGTTACATCTTCTAAATGACAGCGCGGACGAATACCAGCTTCGAGTGCGGCTTCCACTACTTCAATGTATTGGTCCATCGCCTGCTTGCGCGTTTGATTCTGTTTGTAGAAGATATGGTAGTCGGATGACGACGTGAGCATGCCGGTTTCTTTTAACCCCATCTCTTTGACAAGTCGGAAATCTCCTTTGTTGGCACGGATCCACCCGGTGATTTCAGGGTATTTCAGATTCAAGTTACGGCAGGCATCGATGGTTTCACGGTCGTTTTTGGTGTAAAGGAAAAATTCCGATTGACGAATGACGCCGTTCGGTCCGCCGAGACGCGACAGCATTTCGAATAATGTTACCATCTGTTCTTTTTTGTACGGCGGGCGTGCCTGCTGGCCGTCGCGAAAGGTGGTATCGGTGATATGGATGTCGCGCGTTTTGACTTCATTCGGATCGAACTCGACAATGTTTCCGTCGATGAGTTCGTGAATTTTTCCTTCAAATTTGATCAGCGGCGGAAGCGAATAGGGGAAAATATCTCCAATCAGATTAGGTTGAGGAACATCCTGCAGTTCGTACGTTTTCATAGCATTCATTCCTTCGCGTTGTGGTTGATGATGTTGTCGAAGAAGTCGATGGCGGCGCCGACCGATTGAACTTTCAGCGCCTCTTCTTCTACCAGATTGAGGTTGAACTCCTCTTCAAAAGCGGCAACCAACTCAATGGATTTGAGCGAATCAGCGCCGAGTTCCATTGCAAACTGATCGCTCTCGCGTATTTCTGCCGGGTTTCGTCGAAGTTCACGTGCGGTAACCTTAATTACTCGTTCTGCAATTTCCTGACGTGTCATAGTGCTGTTCCCTTTCGATAGCTGTTGATGAGATCGGTGAATTGACGGTGTCGCTGTTGTACATCGTTGAGTTCATGGACAAGTTTTTGAACAACGCTGTTTGTTTCACTGCTGCCTCGCACCGCAGTAAAATCTTTTTCTATCTCTTCTTCCTGTCTGTCGATGCCATATCCGATTTTCGCAAACGAGCCAAATTCTTTTTTAGAATCTTCCAGAATCATCGAGAGCAGTGAGGTTGCCGCTTTCTGCCATTCGTCTATTGCGATGACTGCCTGCTCTGGCGTTATCGTGGTGAGTTCGATGCCGTATTCTTTGGCAAAAGTATCGTACACATATTTCCACTCGTCATTGCGGTAGTTATCATACATCGTTTGGAATTCGTCAAGCAACTCATCATAGAACGAGAGTACTTCTGAAGCGATGTTTTCTTCCAACGTCGTCAGACGCTCCAGCGGTGTGATTAGTCCTGCAATATCCGTCCATTGGTCTGAATGAGTCAGTTGGCTTTTCGGTGCGAGTGTTTGCACTGCAGTAGTCCAATTGGACGAAGACGAGAGCGCTTCCGACAATCGGGAGCAGACTTTGTCGTTCAAGTAACGGGCAATTGCCATTGCATAATACTTTGCCCCTTTCTTCAACAGCAGTCGGTTGATGTACAGTCCGCCGTAATTCACAAATGCTTTTTCTTTTGGAGTCGTTTCACTTAGTGCAAGAAGTTCATTTCGTCCGCGCCGCATTTTTTCGACCGTGTACGGCGAAAATACGTCGAAGATTATCAGATCCCGTTTGTGTGTGGCGTTGCGGTTGTCACGCTTGGGCCATTTCTCTCCATCGCGCACCGCGCCGACGGAAAACAGATTCATTCCGGGTATCGCTTTTGACACTCCTTCTTCTTCGTGAATGTAGGAAAAGGGGAGGTTCGGCGTGTTGATGTTGGTGTAATGTTTGCCGATGACGACGCTGAATGCGCCGATGCGACTTTCAAGCAGAACGTATGAAAACGAACCGGTTTTGCAGCCCCGTTCAAACACTCCTTGATGCACCGGTCCCAATTTGTACATATGATTACTTTGATTTGTTCCGCTTCCCGCATTGTAGAATGAAAAAAGTCCGGCGATGAGCAGTGTTGATTTGTGATGTGTAACAGTGTACGGTCCGGCAAACAGTGAAACGGCTTCTCCATGAAACGCTTCGCAGTTGGCGAAGAAGAGTGAGTTCTCGGCGGAAAATTGTTTTCCCATCTTTACCGCTTGACCGACATACACTTTGTCGAGGAGTGCGCCGCTTTCAATCTTTGCTCCTTCGGCAACAATAAACGACTGTGCCTGCACTCCTTCGCCGATTTCTGTCGGATGTTCCGCACAACTCAATACTGTTCCGTTTTCCAACTTCAAGGCGCCGTGAATGGTAGCATGCTGACCAATCTGAACGTTGCGCAGTGTACCGCAATGGACAATGTGGGTGCCGGTACCAATGGTATTGCGAGGCGTATTGCTCGAAAGATGGTTGTTAATAAGGTCGCGAAGATGTTGCATCACCACAGAATTATGCCGGGAGAGTGCCTGAAGATATGCGGTTTGCGCTGTCAAATCATCGAGTATTATTGTCCCTCGTCCACCTCCTTCGTTAATGACCTCTAGTACAACGCCATTACCGAATGATGAGGATGGATCTGCGGTGAGTGAAGCTACATGTTCAATGCGGACATTGTCGCCAATAGTATAGTTTGCCAGCATTGAACCAATGTTGGCAATTCGGACGTTATTCCCGATGGTACAGTGTGCAATAGTGGCGTTGTAAATGCCTGCCGGAAGTTCTATTCCGTCATAGTTGAAGAAACCGTTGTTTATTCCAACCGTTACAGCGCCGATGAATGTTACATTACGGAATCTTGTAAGATCGCACTGCGGATGGAACGTAAGATGTTCCCAGTGGTCGGATGAACACCCCTGAGAAATCAGTTGATCGATGTGAGATTGTTTCAGTGGCATTGGCTCCATATCAGTTCTCGCTTGTGTATTGTTCAAGCATGATGCACTGCCGAGCCCTGCGGAAGAACACTCGTTACATGTAGCGATGACGTTATTGTTTCAGCAGGATAACGTTCTGATCGTACCTGAATTCAACGCCTGTTGAAACCGGCACCAGTCGTGACTGCCTGAACGTGATGCCGTCAACGTGTTGTTCTTTCTGCTTCATCATGTCTTGTGAGTACCACGTGAATGTAGGATTTGCGTAATAATATCTGCTGTCGGCAGGAGTGACGACTTCAGATTCCTGCACGACAAGTTCGTTTCCTTTCCAGCACAGGTCGGTAAAGATTGCTTCGTTGCGTTGTCTGGAAACTCTGCCGGTTTCTTTTTTCGTATCCGTCGAAACAATGACTGCTTCCCGTTCGGACATCAGAGCCACTAACCGTTGAGCGTGCGCAAATGCCGCTTTGCGAAAAATGATGTTGACGTTGCCTTCTATTTTTCCATCGGAAGAAAGGATAGCTGTTGATTGTCGTACTCCATCTTCTAACGCCAGATAACTTCCGGCAAGAATCGTGCGTTCATCCGGGGAGAGTGCAATGTCGTACGCATATTGATGAGGGAGTTGCACTGTCCATTGGAGCGCACCGTCAAGAGAAAATTTCTGAACAACCGCATGTTCTCTTTTTGTATCCGAAAGCAAGAACACAATAGTTGTTGCGCCGACCGCGGCGCCAACTGTTCGCTCGTAATTCGGCTCTTCATCTTTGAAGAAGCGGTTTTCCCACAACTTATTGCCGGATGAAGAATAGACTTCCGCAAATCCGTCAAACACGTACCGAAGAACGAGCATCCCGCTCTGTTCGTTTAGCGAAATGAGCGGAGCAGGAACATCAAACGGTAGTGTTCGTTCGATGGTGTATACCGGTTGATTTTCCTTTAACACTGAGAGACGAAATACATTTGTTTGGCCGGCGCGTTGCGCATTCCCTGTCAGCATCGTCTGATACGAATACTGAGAAAATGCTGAAGTAGCAATAATGGCGATTGTCGCGATGATGGTTCTCATAGATTACTTCGCCACAATTAATTTTTTTGTCATTGAATAATTATTCGATTCAAGTCTATAGAAGTACAGTCCGGAAGCGAATCCTGTTGCGTTCCATTGTAGTGAATAACTTCCCGGTGCCAGTTCTTCGTTGACTAGCGTAGCGACATTTTTCCCGAGCACGTCAAAAATCTTTAACGAGGTGAAACCTGAAACCGGAAGCGTGAAACGAATTGTTGTTGCCGGATTGAACGGGTTTGGATAGTTCTGTTCCAGTGAAAATTTTGTTGGCGCTTCTGTCGCATTTCGTCGAACCACAGATGTGGTGAGGCCGAAGTAGTTGAGGATTTTTTTCATCAACGTATCCCGATGTACTTTGGCATGAATGGTTTCGAAAGGAATTGCAAGGAAGAAACTGTTGCGGTCATTATTCGCTGCCGCCGCAACCATGCCGCTGCTGTAATAAGCGACGGAATAGGAACCCGTCCCAGTAAGTAGCGAAATGAAATCAGGAGAATCCACCTCGTATGGCGATCCTTGTGTCGTGTCGCCAAACGAGAATGACAATCCCTCCAGCATACCGATAGAACCGTTGATTTGACGCGAACCTGTCTCGTTTCCTCCATAAGCAATTTTGAACGCACGATACAAAAATGTTCTATCCTCATTGGAAGGTCCGGAGGGACGGTCGAGATCAAACGCAATGTTGGAGCCGTTGGCAAAAATTTTCCCACCGGAATCCAAATACGCTATTGCTTTGGCTTGTTCTTCCGGACCAAATGTTTTGGTGGTGGTGTCTTCATCGCCAAACATCCATACGACTGCATCGTAATTTCCAAGATTCACACTCCCGTCTACCACTGCAGAATTGTGAGCGGTTTCGTACCTGGTGTTGACCGATTGTCCGGCGATAGCGGCAAAATTGTGTTGAAGTTTTTTGTAACTGCCGGAAGTTCTGTCGAACGCATCTACGATCAACACTTTTTGTCCGGCTACATTGGGACGCAGACCGTACGTATCGCTAAACTCGCTGACGTTGGTAATGGCGGCAGAATCAACAGCGGCTAACCGAAAAAAGACCGGCGTGGTGGTTGAAATTCCGGTGAATGAACATGAGGTGGTGTTTCTTGTGAGTTGAGATTCATTCCGTTGCAGAGTCCACGTAGCGCCGTTGACAGAAGAATACAAACGGTAGCCGAGCAGGTCGGGTTCAGTGTTCGGATACCATGACACGGTTACCTGTTTATCCGCATCGTTCAACACCGCTTTCAATTTTGGCGGCACGGGCGCGACGACATCTTGTTCAGAAACTTCAAATGGTACGAAAACAGTATCGGCATTGCCGTGCGTATCCTGCGCGAACACCATCAATTGGTAATTCCCCTTCGGTAACAATGTTGACTGAAAGTAATTGTTATTCACGGTGCGGTTTGCCGAAGATGTTGAAGTGCCGTGTCCGCCCACGCCGTTGGTTAAAATGTATATGTGGTTTGAAACATCTGATTGAAGGGTGTACACATTGTTGACGTACGTGTCCAGCGGTTTATAATCAAATTTGAATCGTGTGCCGCTTACCGGCGGTGTGTACACGACAGCGGATTTGTCTGCAGTGTAAATTTTGTATCCCGTGTGATAGATTCCGTTATTCGTAGTTGAGCCGGTGTTGGGGTCGCCGGGTCCGTTTCGTTCCACTATCTGCGAAATGAAATCTACGTTACCGTAAACTTTGCTGGTGGTGAATTCAACATTCGAATTATCTTGAAAAAATTTTACCCAGAGAATTTTTGGCGAGTACGTATCCACATACGGCGTTAGTCCTCCGGGTTCGCGCAGGGCGCCGATTTCAACACCAGAACTATTTTCAGAAGTAACCAATTGTCGTTCGGTCAGATGTGTATGTCCTTGACCGGTGAGAATGTTGCCCAACACCGTAACACCGGCGGTAACGTTTGATCCGGGAGAGAGAGCAGGGTTTGGTTCGATATGAACGTACGAAATATGTTTCCACTGTCCGGCGATGAATGTCTTCACTCGGACGTACGCACTTGTTCCCTCTGTTGCCGACGTGCCGAGTGAGTAAACCGTTCCGCTCAATACCGGATACACGGGAGAACCGTCTGCTTTTGGAATATCCGTTCCGTTGTGAAAGTGATTGCTTGATAGTGTGTTTCTATACTCGCAGAATGTTCCGGTGATTGTCTGCGTAGCATTGAAGGGCGTAACAGGCCATTGATACGTGATAGTATCCTGCGCAGTCACACAGCATACAAACATCAAAAGTAAGGGAACGATGATTTTCATCGACATTTCGAAGCGGCTTATTTCTGGTTACTCACTGATGTGACGCATATCGTTATGCTGAGTTCTACTGTTGTTCATCGAGGGCGTACAATGTAGGACAAGTTTTCAACTTGTCCTACATTTGTTGATATGTCCACTCCCCCGAAGAGTTCTTTGGATAGGGACAATGTCAATCGTTGTTGTACCGAGTCGAAGCATTTCACACGTTCTGTGTAGCATCGATTACTCATAAACAAATTATTTCATGAGTAATTCAATTGTTTCGCGTACAAATCGGGGGTTGTTGCAAATGATGCCGTCAATATCCAATTCGAGCATTCGTTGTACGTCACGTCCTGTTCTAACGCCGTACACGTATAAAAGATAACCAGCATCATGCGTATCTGCAACAACATCTTTTGTGATTTGTAATTTACTGCAGACAAAAATGTCTGCGTGGGCGTTTTTCACCAATGTGGAAGGGGATTTTCGAAAATTGGTGATAGGGTTGTAAATAACGCCCGTTATCAGCGATGCATCAATCTGTTTAACTTCTTTCATCATGGCGTGGTTGAAAGAAGTAAATATTGCTTTCGACTGTGCTTTGGCTTTTTGCACTTCACCGACGATGATTTCAACAGCCGCAACTCCATTGGTACCGACAACATCGGGTTTGATTTCGATATTGAGTTTAATTTTTTTTGTCAGCGGCAGTACATCGGCAAGGCGAGGAATGCGTTCGCGGGAAAATTTTGGCGAGAACCACGAGCCGTTATCGATAGCGGTAAGTTGATGCGAAGTTTTTTTATGCAGAGGGCCGGATGATGACGACGTACGTTGTAACCGTCGGTCGTGAAACACCATCGGCACATTGTCTGCCGAAAGCCGCACATCTAATTCAATCATATCGCATTTTGATTCGATGGCTTTGCGAAATGCCGCCATCGAATTTTCCGGCGCTTCATCGCTGAAGCCGCGGTGCGCTATGATGAGTGGACTCTTCACGTGCTCTTAGTTTCCTAAATTTTGAAGCAGACGCTGGGTAATCTCTTCGATTTCTCCTTCGCCGTTCACATTCAAAATGCCGTGGTTTTTTTGGTAGTATTCTTTCACCGGTTCGGTGGTAGTGTGATAAATTTCTAATCGTTTCTTTACTGTTTCCGGTTTGTCGTCGTCTCGTTGATAAATCGTTCCGCCGCATTTAAAACATTTATCGCCCGCTTTGAAACGATCGATACTATAGTTGTAAATTTTGCCGCACTGTGCGCAAAGGTAGCGGTCGGTGAGCCGTTCGATGATGATCTTCTCATCAACATCAATGTTGATGACTTTGTAGTTTTTAATTTTCAATTCGCTGAAGATGGCATCCAACGCTTCTGCTTGTGCAACTGTTCTCGGAAATCCATCCAAAATAAATCCGTTCTTGCATCGGTCAGAGGAGAGCAATTCTTTTACTAAACCAATCATGACATCGTCGGGGACGAGATTGCCGTGATCCATATATTCTTTTGCTTTTAGTCCCAGCGGCGTTCCGGCTTTAATGGCTTCGCGCAGAATGTCGCCGGTAGAAATATGCGGAATGTGATAAATATGTGAGAGGATTTTCGCTTGTGTGCCTTTGCCAACACCGGGTGCACCGAAGA
>JBFMDF010000081.1:0-8431 GCA_040753935.1 Bacteroidota bacterium
GTTCTTGAAAACCGTTGGCTTGGCATTATGAAAGAACAAAAGCGAAATCCCGAACGTCTTGAAGTAGAGAACATTGCCGGCATGAGTTCTGTGGTTGTTCGGTGGATTGTAGAGGGTGGTTCTTCCTATACAGTAAAAGTTAACTCAGAAAAAGGTGGAAAAGCAGAACGAAGGAGCCGATAAGTAATGGTGCTGTGCCTGTAAAAAATTTTCCCTATGTCTATGGTTCATTATCTTCAACATACATTCTCGTCGAGGTTCCAATGAAAAAACTTCTCACACTTCTTCTTATTGTTGCAGCATTCGCACTGGCACAAACAGAAACACGATTACTTCGTTTTCCGGCAATCTATGGAGACAAAATCGTCTTTACGTATGCCGGAGATTTATACACTGTTTCATCTAACGGCGGTGTAGCCCGTAAAATTACCAGCGACATTGGCGTGGAAATTTTTCCCCGCTTCTCACCTGATGGAAAGTGGATTGCTTTTACAGGACAATACGATGGTAACTCCGAAGTGTATCTCATTCCTTCAGAAGGTGGAATTCCCAAACGGTTAACATACACCGCAACGCTCGACCGTGACGATGTTTCCGACCGTATGGGCCCCAATAATATCGTCATGACGTGGAAGGATAACAAAACTATTGTTTATCGTTCGCGCAGAATTGAGTTTAATGATTTTAAGGGGCAACTATTTCTTGCATCAGTTGATGGCGGAATTCCTGAACAACTTCCGGTGCCGCGTGGAGGGTGGATTTCATTTTCACCCGACGGAAAAAAGTTTGCGTACAACAGAATCTTCCGCGAGTTCCGCACATGGAAACGGTACCGCGGAGGGCAAGCCGATGATATTTGGATATATGATCCGGCAACCAAGAAAACAGAGAACATTACCAACGATCCGGCGCAGGATGTTTTTCCGATGTGGTATGGAAATAAAATCTATTTCATCTCCGATCGCGACGGACGCGACAACAATAAACGGATGAACTTGTATTCGTATGATCTCAACACGAAACAAACAACACAGCACACGTTCTTCAACGATTTTGATATTAAATTTCCATCGTTGGGCAACGATGCGATTGTGTTTGAAAACGGCGGTTATCTCTATCGGTTTGATTTGAAGACGGAAAAAGAACAAAAAATTACAATTTTCATCAACGACGATTTCGACGCCGGACGCGGGGGCATTATCGACGTCAGCAAGAACATCACAAATTTTGAAATTTCACCTGACGGTAACCGTGCCTTGTTTGGTGCACGTGGGGAAATATTCACTGTACCGGCAAAGTACGGTCCGACACGAAATCTTACCAATACCTCCGGCGTTCATGAACGCAATTCCAAATGGTCGCCCGATGGAAAATGGATTTCCTATATCTCCGATGTTACCGGCGAAGACGAAATCTGGATCCGTTCCCAAGATGGACTTGGCGAGCCAATTCAAATCACTAAAAACTCGAGCAATTACAAGTACCAACCGATATGGTCACCCGATGGAAAAAAATTGCTATGGGCAGATCGCGCACAGCGTTTACAGTACGTTGATGTTGAATCAAAATCGGTAACACTTGTTGCAGAATCGAAAGTGTGGGAGTATACAGATTACTCGTGGTCGCCTGATTCAAAATGGATTGCCTACACCAATCCGGAACAAGAGACGATGTCGAGGATTAAATTGTATTCGGTAGAAAACAAGAAAACGTACGATGTTACAGACGGATGGTTTGAGTCCAACAATCCGGAGTTTAGTTCAGATGGAAAATATCTGTTCTTTATTTCCAACCGCACGTATTCACCAACGTATAGTTGGACGGAATGGAACCATGCGTACTTCGACATGGCAAAAATTTACTTTGTAACGCTGGCTAAGGATACAAAATCTCCGTTTGAACCGAAAAGTGACGAAGTAAAGATTAGCGAAGAAAAGAAAAATGAAGAGAAAGCAAAATCGGAGGACAAAAAGAAGGAAGAATCCAAAGGAGTGACGGTAAAAGTCGATGTTGAGGGACTTCAACAACGCATTGCGTCGTTGCCGATTACCGCAGCCAATTATCGCAATCTCAGTGTCGTTGATAGCAAAGTGTACTACATCCGTCAAGGGAGTAAAGATCCGAAAGCAAAACTGTTCCTTTACGAGTTGGACAAGCAGAAAGAAACCGAACTTGGCGATGTCAACGGCTATGAAATTTCGTGGGACAAGAAAAAGATGATTGTGGGAATGGATGGTTCGTACGCCATCATTGATCTTCCAACAGCCAAAATTGAACCGAAAGAAAAATTAAATCTTTCAGACATGAAAATGACGCTCGACAAACGTGCTGAGTGGAATCAAATCTTCAGCGAAGCATGGCGTCAGATGCGCGATTTCTTCTACGCGCCGAACATGCATGGTGTGGATTGGAAGAAGATGAAAGAAAACTATGCGCAGTTGCTTCCATACGTGAATCATCGCATCGATCTAACGTACGTCATCGGCGAAATGATTTCTGAGTTGAACATCGGGCACGCGTATGTTGGTGGTGGTGATTACCCGAAAGCCGAACGCATAAAAGTTGGTCTTCTTGGCGCAACAATCGAACGCGATCCGTCATCCAAGTATTATCGTATTGTCAAAATTCTGAAAGGGCAAAATTGGGATCCGAGCCGGCGTTCGCCATTGACGGAAATAGGAGTTGACGTCAAAGAGGGTGATTACATCATTGCAATCAACGGAAAACCGACCAATGAAATGACCGATATGTACGCCGCGCTTGTTGGGACGGTTGACAAACAGGTAAAGTTAACGGTGAACGCTTCGCCGAAGAAAGAAGGAAGCAGAGAAACAACGGTTATTCCCATTGGCAATGAAGCATCGCTCTATTACTACAACTGGGTGCAAAAGAATATCGAAACTGTGAACAAGTTGACCGATGGGAAAGTAGGGTACATTCACATTCCCGATATGGGAGCGAATGGATTGAACGAATTCGTCAAGCATTTCTATCCTCAGTTGCGCAAAGAGGCACTTATCATTGATGACCGTGGAAACGGCGGCGGTAATGTATCGCCAATGATTACAGAGCGGTTAAGTCGTCAATTGGCAATGATTGGTATTGCTCGCAATACTCTGCCTGAACCTAATCCTGATGGATTGCACCTCGGACCTAAAGTTTTACTTCTGGATGAATTTTCTGCTTCAGACGGTGATATTTTTCCGTATCGCTTCAAAAAATATAATCTTGGAAAATTAATCGGCAAACGGTCTTGGGGTGGAGTGGTTGGAATTCGCGGATCACTTCCTTTGCTTGATGGTGGATTTTTGAACCGTCCGGAATTTTCGCGCTATGATGTTGAGGGCAAGGAGTGGATTATGGAAGGATACGGTGTTGATCCTGACATTGTTGTTGACAACGATCCGGCAAAAGAGTACGATGGTGTTGACGAACAGTTGCTGAAGGCAGTTGAAGTGATCAAAGAGGAAATGAAGAACTTCAAGTATCGTATTCCGCCGCCGCCTCCGTATCCCGACAAGAGCCGGTAAACAATAACATGGCAGGACAAACCTCTTGTTTGTCCAATGATTACAGTAGGTCAAGCATTCTGCTTGACCTACGCATTTTAAAGCGAATCATTTTTTTCATATATTGAACGCCATGAAAGAAGAAAAAATCTCCATTGCCGATCTCCGCATTGAATACAAAAAAGGCACTCTCGACGAGCATGATGTAGAGCGAAATCCGTTTGACCAATTCAACAAATGGTTCAAAGAAGCGATTGCATCGGAAATTCCGGAAGTTAATGCGATGACACTGGCAACGGCGAATAAACAGGGGCGTCCTTCAGCGCGGATGGTCCTTCTTAAACAATATGATGACCGCGGTTTTGTTTTCTTTACCAATTACGAAAGTAAAAAAGCAAAAGATATTGCCGAAAATCCTCAGGTAGCGCTGTTGTTTTTTTGGGAGCCTCTCGAACGTCAGGTACGCATTTCCGGCGGCATCGAAAAAATTTCAGCGGCAGAATCATTTGAATATTTTCGCACCCGTCCAATCGACAGCCAACTTGGCGCGTGGGCGTCTCAACAAAGCAGAGAAATTTCTGCCCGTGCATTGCTGGAGAAAGCATTTGGCGAGATGATGGAGAAATTCAGGAATGGCAACATTCCTCTTCCGCCGTTTTGGGGTGGCTACCGAGTGATACCCGATGAGTTTGAGTTCTGGCAGGGTCGCGTGAATAGATTGCATGATAGAATTGCATATTACAAACAGAGTGATAATTCGTGGAAAATAGCGCGCCTCTCACCATAGCGACCGGTTTGTAGTATTCTACTGGTTTCAGTTTGCAGTTTTTTGGACATAATCCATTCGTTGAATTCCCATCCATCTTTTCGTACATTACAGCAGTGAAGTTTACCGTTGTTCATACCGAATCATCCGCACGCGCGGGAGTGCTTGAAACAGATCATGGCGTCATCGAAACACCGATCTTTATGCCTGTTGGCACGCAAGGAACCGTGAAAGCTGTTGAACAACGCGAACTGGTTGAAATCGGAGCGCAGATTATTCTTGGCAATACCTATCATCTCTATCTTCGTCCGGGGACAGAAGTGTTGCAGGCAATGGGCGGATTGCACAAATTCATGAACTGGCAAAAACCGATTTTAACCGACAGCGGTGGGTATCAGGTATTCAGTTTGAGCGAGTTCAGAAAAATTACACACGAGGGAGTGACATTCAAATCGCACCTTGATGGTTCAACACATTTTTTTACGCCGAGCAAAGTCATAGAAATTCAACGGGCAATTGGTTCGGATATTATGATGGTGCTGGATGAATGTGCACCCTTTCCGTGTGAAGAAGAGTATGCCCGTGAATCAAACGAGTTAACTGTACGGTGGGCAAAAGAATGCCTACAAACGTGGAAGAATACAAAGCCCCTGTATGGACATCACCAATCTCTCTTTGCCATTGTTCAGGGAAGCGTATACAAAAACATTCGCAAATCAAGCGCCGAAGCACTTGTTGAGTTGGATTTTGAAGGATATGCCATCGGCGGACTTGCCGTCGGTGAACCGATTGAAACAATGTACGAAATGACGGAATTTACAACTCAGTTTCTGCCAAAAGATAAGCCGCGATACTTGATGGGAGTCGGAACGCCGGAAAATTTGTTAGAAAGTATCGAACGCGGCATTGATATGTTCGATTGTGTGATACCGACACGCAACGGACGAAACGGCATGCTATTCACACGTAAGGGACGAATCAACATCCGCAACGCAAAGTGGAAGATGGATGATTCACCGATTGACGACGGCTTTGACAGTTATACGAATAAGAATTTTTCGAGAGGATATTTACGGCATCTATTTCAGGTAGATGAAATTCTTGGACTACAACTTGCCTCTCTTCATAACCTTGCATTCTATCTTTGGCTTATGCGGGAAGCACGAAAGAATATTTTAGCGAACACCTTTTCTTATTGGAAGAAAGAAATGCTTGAGCAGTTAGTGGCTCAGAATTAATACTAAAAAACATCTGAAAAATTGTTTGTAATCAGGTGTTGTCACACCTCGACTACCTGTCCGTCACTTCATTTTTGCTGGCGGACGCTCGGTGTGACATTGTAGGTAATCATCGTGGCTCGACGACGCTCGGTGTGATATGGTAGGTAATCGTCATGGTTCGACTTCGCCGTTCACGCGGGCAGGCACGACTTCGCCGTTCAGGCGGGCTTGCCCGACTGCGTTTTTCAGGCGGGCTCACCATGACGGACTCAGGGATTTTTCAAATGTTTCACTAACAAGGTAGCCGACGGCAATGTCGGTTTCTTTGGTGATGAAGTACGTAAGTTATACTTGTAGGTAGGATAAAATCCAATTCCACATTATTCACAAACACATATGGAGAACATAATGGTTAATCAAATTATTGCAATGGCACCACCACAACAAGGACAGGGTGGAGGGGAAATCTACAGCACCCTGATAATGTTCGCCTTGATTATCGGAATTTTTTATTTCATGATTATTCGGCCACAACAGAAAAGACAGAAAGAAAGAGAAAAACTTCTCTCCGCAATCAAGAAAGGAGACAAAATTATTACCGCCGGCGGTATTCATGGCGAAATTGTCGGCATTGATGAAAAAACAGTCTTGGTTGAAATTGCTGATAAGGTGAAAGTGAAACTAGAACGGAATTCCATTGCAGTTGTCAACAAAGTTGGTGAAGTTGAAGGTGTTACAAAATAATGTCATTAGCATTCAACACGATTGATGAAGCACTGTCCGATCTTCGAGCCGGGAAAATCATTATTGTTGTTGATGATGAAGACCGCGAGAATGAAGGGGATTTTGTAGCGGCGGCTGAAACCATAACACCGGAGATTGTTAACTTTTTTATAAAACAGGGAAGAGGTATTCTGTGTGTATCCATTACCGCACAGCGCGCGGAAGAACTTCACCTTGAGGCGATGGTAGAAAACAATACCTCACTTCATGAAACACCATTTACTGTGCCGATTGATTATTTGCATGGAACAACCACCGGCGTTTCCGCTTCCGATCGCGCTGCTACCATCAAAGCGATCACCAATCCATCCGTTAAAGCAAAAGATTTTGGACGACCGGGACATGTTTTTCCACTCCGTTCGGTTGATGGCGGTGTGCTGCAACGAGCCGGACACACCGAAGCTGTAGTAGATTTGTGCAGACTTGCCGGATTATATCCAGCAGGTGCGCTTGTTGAGATTATGAATGACGACGGTACCATGGCTCGTTTACCCGAGTTAATTCAGATTGCTGAAAAATTCGACCTCAAAATTATTTCCATAAAAGACCTCGTTGTTTATCGCCAGCATCGCGAAAAACTGGTTGAACGAGTAGTAACAACGTATTTACCGACTCCCAATGGGAAGTTTGACGTTCATTTGTATAAATCTTCTATCGATCATAAAGAGCATCTTGCGCTTATTAAAGGAACGCTCGATATTTCGCAACCGGTTCTTGTGCGTGTCCACTCGGAGTGTTTAACGGGAGATGTCTTCGGTTCTCAACGTTGCGATTGTAATGAACAATTGCATACTTCTCTTTCGATGATTGAAAAGGAAGGAAGCGGCGTTGTGTTGTATATGCGGCAAGAAGGGCGCGGTATTGGTTTACTGAACAAGTTAAAAGCCTATAAACTACAAGACGAAGGAAAAGATACGGTAGAGGCAAACGAAGCACTTGGCTTTCACGCAGACGTTCGTGATTACAGTTTGGCGGCGCAAATCCTGCTTGACCTCGGCGTGAAGAAGGTTCGTCTCTTAACGAACAACCCCAAAAAAATTGTTGGATTGAAAGGGTTCGGCATTGAAGTGGTTGAACGCGTTCCCATTGAAGTGAAAGCAACAACGAGTAATGAAAAATATTTGAAAACGAAACGAGATAAATTAGGCCATCTCATTTTAACCGGAACAAAGTAAAAAAGATAATTGTGGTGTCAAGTGTTTATTCAAGACACTATTTCGTTTGGTGAAAAAACTATTGCTTCTCTCACTTTAATCGTCTAAATTTACAGTAGTAAAAATTAGCCATTGTTCAGTTGAACGATGGCTTTTGTTTTTCATATCCACAAACCAAGTTTCAAAAAAATTATGAGTGATGTTGTTTATCTCACCAAAGAGAAGTTTATTGAATTAGAGAATGAACTTCGTGACATGAAGATCAACGGTCGTGCACAAGTGGCACAGAAGATTGCCGAAGCACGCGGGCATGGCGATTTGAGCGAGAATGCCGAGTACGATGCCGCGCGTGAAGAACAGCGCCATCTTGAGTATCGGATTGCTAAATTAGAAGAGACGCTGGCAAAAGCGCGAGTCATCGACAGCAAAGATCTTCCAAACGATAAAGTGTATATTCTATCCAAAGTTACAGTGAAGGATCCTAAAAATGGGAAAAAAATTCAGTATCAATTAGTGTCTCCTGAAGAAGCAGATTTTGAAGCCAACAAAATTTCGTCCACCTCTCCAATTGGAAAGGGATTGATGGGGAAGAAAGTTGGCGAAGTTGTTGAGATTAAAGTTCCGGCAGGGATATTGAAGTACGAAATTGTTGAAATTTCACGATAGTAAGTCATTTCTTGACTTCACAGCAAAGGTTCTGTATATTTGCATGTGTTTTGCGGGAGTAGCTTCCGCCAAAAAGATGGCGGACAGGCAGTTGGTAGAGCACAATCCCGACAAAGTCGGGATTGCTGTCGCGGTTGAGTGATAAAAATAACAACAAACAATAAACAATGCGGGAGTAGCTCAGTTGGTAGAGCGCAACCTTGCCAAGGTTGATGTCGCGGGTTCGAGTCCCGTTTCCCGCTCTCTCCCGCCTCAAGGCGGGATTTTAGTTGGCGCCGTACCCAAGTGGTAAGGGAGAGGTCTGCAAAACCTTTATGCATCAGTTCGAATCTG